>DATMLR010000194.1:0-8948 GCA_035570015.1 Puia sp. | reverse complement strand
CGGACGTACCGGCATTGCCCAGCGTGGAGGCGCTCAGCAAGGGTCTTGACTTCAAGACCGCCAAAGTAAAGGAATTGATCCGGCTGAAGTCGGTTGACAACGGAGCGCCGCGTTAGCTGATAGGCGGGTTCCGGTTCGACGGCAGGCGGGTTCCGGTTCGACGGTTCCCGATCGTTAGCTGGCAGCCCGGATCCGGCGGTTGCCCGTGAGAACGGAGCAGGCCATGAGCTGAAGGCTCAGCTCAACGGGATCGACGGGTTTGCTGATCGAATGGTCCATCCCTTCACAGAGATACATTTCCTTCAAATTGGTCCGACCGCTCACGGTCATGGCAATGAAGATCGGCCGGCGGCTGTCGGATTCGTTCCGGCAAGTGACCAGGACGTCTTCCGCTTCGGGCATCCGGGTATCCACCAATATGACGTCATAAAACTTCTGGCCGGCCATATTCAGCATTTCGCGGCTGGAAGTCGCTAATTCAGGCTGGTACCCAAGCTGGGTCAGTACATCATGCGCGGAGGACCTGGAATCGTGGCAGGGTTCCGCGATCAGGATGTTCAGGGGGTAAGCCCTCGAAAATTTGATTGAGTTTTCCATGGTACGTATTGCTATATTAACGCCTGGCTGGCCCTGGAATGAAATGACTATGGAGGTTTTTCCTCCGAATAAGAGAAACCGAAGGATTGATTACGTGGTTATACTTATCCTTCCCCCTCGACGATCACCTGTAGGAGGTTGAGCTGTTCGTCCAGCAGGACCAGGTCGGCATGGGCGCCCGGGCAGATACAGCCCCGTTTGTCCTGTTCGCCAAGGACGGCAGCGGGATAGGTTGATGCCATCCGGAGCGCTTCCGGCAGGGGGATGCCGGCATTTTCCACGCCATTGCGGACCGCACGGAGCATGGTGAGAGAGGAGCCGGAAAGAGTGCCGTCGGGGAGGGTGTAGCGGTCGCCCTTGAAGAGATGGCAGTATTCTCCGTATTGGACTTCGGTTACGGCATCCGTTATAAAAAAGAGCCGGTCCGCCATGATCTTCTTACTGATGCGGACGGACGCAAAATCGACATGAACGCCGTCGCAAACGATGCTGCTCCGGACGTCATTGTTGTCATAGATGGCGCCGAGCATCCCGGGCTGGCGGCCCTGGAGCGGCGACATGGCGTTGAAGAGATGGGTAGCCGCCGGGATCCCCTGATAGAACCCGGCTGAAGCCTCTTCGTATGTCGCATTGCTATGGCCGGCAGAGACGATGATCCCGCTGCGCAGCAGCAGATCGATGCAGGCAGGGTCGCAGCATTCGGGGGCGAGGGTCATCATGCGGAAGATGTCTTTTCCTTTATGAAGGAGGAGGCCAATCTCTTCGGGGGTTGGGGTCTTGATGAATTTCTCCAGGTGCGCGCCACGTTTGGCGGGGTTGATATAAGGTCCTTCGAGGTGGACGCCCAATAATCCTTTCCCGCCCCCCGTGCGGTACTCGCGGGCGACTTCGAGGCCGTGGAGGAATTTGTCGATGGAGTTCGTGGCCAGGGTGATCATAAACTGGGTGCAGCCGCCTTCCAGGCAATATTCGTAAGTGGCTTCGAGCGCGGCGGTGGAGAGCTCCGCGGAAAAGAGTAACCCGTTACCCCCGTAAATCTGAAGGTCGATAAAGGCAGGAGCCAGCAAATAACCGGGCAACTCCCGGACCCGATAGTTGGATGGAATGTCAACGGCCGGAACGATATCAGTGATCTTTCCGTCCCGGGTCAGGACGGCTTTGCCGGTTTGAATGTCCTGGCCGGTGAAGACCTCGCGGGCGATGAAGGCGTTCGACATGGGTAAAGAGAAGTTTTAGGGTTCTATATAGAAATGGTCGGAATCACGCCAGAACGGGAATCGCTGCCGGATCGTCGTGAGGTGCTCTTTTTCCAGTGTGCGTGTAAAGACTTCCTCTGTTGCTGAGGCGTGGTAGAGGATCTCGCCGAGGGGGTCGATGATCATACTATCGCCGGAGTGAGCGATCTTATTGCCGTCAACCCCTACCCTGTTTACACCGACAACATAGGATTGGTTTTCGATGGCCCGGGCCTGCAATAAGGTTTTCCAGGCGTGGGACCGGCGTTCGGGCCAGTTGGCAATACAGACGATCAGATCGTATTCGAGGTCCGCTTGCGCTGCAGTACCGGCGGGCGAGGCGGGGTGGGCCGCCTTCGCCAAGGCTTCAGCGGCCGGAGCGGGCTGCTGGCGGCTCCACACCGGAAACCGGAGGTCATAGCAGACGAGGAGGAGCACCTTCCAGCCTTTGACAGATGCGACGAGGCGTTTCTGACCCGCGGTATAGTGCGCGTCTTCGCCGGCGTAGGCGAAGCGGTGGCGTTTGTCATAGCAGCCATACTGTCCCGTGGGAAGCATCCAGATGAGCCGGTTGAAATAGCTGCCGTCCTCTTCGATAATAAGGCTTCCCGTGAGAATGATCTTTTTGCGGGCAGCAACGGACCGCATCCAGCCGAGGGTCGGTCCGTCCATTCGTTCTGCGAAAACTTCGGGTCGCATGCTGAAGCCGGTAGGGAACATTTCGGGCAGGATGACCAGCTCGGTCGGTTCGCCGATGCCATCGATCTGCTCTTCCAGGCGCCGGAGGTTGGCAGGTTTGTCTTCCCATTGGAGGTCGGCCTGGATGCTGGTGACGGTGAGCGTGGACATGAGCGAAAGATAAGATTTTTAGTCACAGGAAATTAACAATTGGTTCAACGAGAACCCCGGCTACCCCTAATATCTTGGCTATTACGCAAAAATCAGTAGTTTCGCCACCAAAGACATTCTCCATGAAGTTTATCGTTTCCTCCTCGGCATTATTGAAACAACTGCAGCAGATTAGTGGTGTGATCAATGCGAATACCGTTTTGCCAATCCTGGAAGACTTTCTGTTCGAGGTGGAAAAGAATAAGCTTACGGTAGTGGCCACAGATCTGGAGACGGTGATGAAGGTACATCTGGAAATAGAGGCCAAGGATACGGGTAAGGTCTGTATCCCGGCCAAGATCCTACTGGACTCTCTGAAGAATATCCCCGATCAGCCACTGGCATTCAATATCGACAAACATTTTGCAGTCGAGTTGACGAGTGACAACGGAAAGTACAAGGTGATGGGTGAGAATCCCGACAATTTCCCCAAGGAGCCGGCGGCGGATGAGACAACTTCGTTCACAACCAGCTCGATAGCGCTGGTAACGGCGATCAACAAGACACTCTTTGCGGTCAGCAATGACGATCTGCGGCCGGCCATGACAGGAGTCTATTTCGAAATGGACAAAAAGGGACTCCAATTCGTGGCTACGGATGCGCACCGGCTGGTGCGGTACAAGCGGAAGGATGTGAGCTGTCCAAAAAACGATTCCCTGATCGTCCCGAAGAAACCGTTGAATCTCCTGAAATCGGCGCTTCCGGCCAATGAGGATGAGATCACCATCAGCTATAACAGCAACCACCTGTTTGTCAATCATGGAACGACTCAGATGAGCTGCCGCCTGATCGATGCCCGGTTCCCTGACTACAAGGTGGTGATCCCGGTGGACAATCCTTACAAGCTGACGGTCAGCAGGAATGATTTTCAGGGCGCCTTACGCCGGGTTAGTATTTTCAGTAATAAGAGCACCAACCAGGTGGTCCTGAATATTCATGGCAGCGAATTGCAGCTGACGGCGCAGGATGTCGACTTCTCCTTTGAAGGGAGTGAACGGATGAAATGCCAGTACGACGGTGAGGACCTTGCAATCGCCTTTAATGCCCGGTTCCTTATCGAGATGCTCGCCTCCGCAGATTCCGATGAGGTGCGGATGGAACTGTCCACTCCTACCAAGGCGGGGATCATCAAACCTACCGAGGAGGATGAGAACGAGGAAGTGCTGATGCTGGTGATGCCGCTGATGCTGAACAGCTAGAAGATGAAAGGGAAAACAGATTTGGATTTTGTCGAATTGCGGGCGTTTGACAACTATATCTACGCGCATATCGTCCTCGCCAGGCTCCGCGACGCCGGTATAAATTGCCATTTAAAGGATGAAATTACGATCACGATCGATCCGCTGTTAAGTCCGGCGCTCGGCGGCATTAAGCTGATGGTGGCCGCGCCGCAGGTTGACCGGGCGCTGGAGATATTGGCGGAGAAGGAGGAGGGATGAGGCCCGGGAAGCGAAACGCGGGTTGGAGCGGGTTGAGGGTCGACGTGTCTCGCGGCGCGATTTGCCTAACTGCGGCGAATTCGCCATAATTAGAATTTGGCTCGGCCGGGATAGTGGGCGGAGCGGGACCAACGCGGAGCGAGCCTCATACGGAGCGAACCTCATACGGAGCGGGACCAACGCGGAGCGAACCTCATGCGGAGCGAGCCTACTGCTGTTGCTGCATCATTTCCAGGTAACGCCGGTACGAGTTGTGCTCCCTTCCATTCGCGGAAGGCTGCGGAGCCAGAGTCATATCCGGGACGTCGTTCCGCCGGCCGCCTTCATAAGAAACAGAGACGCCTACTTCCAGTTGTTGGCCGGCGGCTCCCTTATAGGTCCCTTTGACAGGCGAGCAGTCCGAGAAATTCCGGCCAACGGCCAGGCGTACATGTAGATCATCTGCTTCACAATTATTGGTGGGGTCCAATCCTACCCAGCCATTATTTGGGATAAAGGCCTCTATCCAGGCGTGGGTGGCTCCTTCGCCGCGCATCCCGTTGCTATTAGGGCAGATATAGCCGCTGACATAGCGGGCGGGGATTCGGATCTGCCGCAAAAAAACCAGGAGGATATGCGCAAAGTCCTGGCAAACCCCCGCCTTCAATTTCCAGACCTCGTCGAGGGTCGTTTCGACGGTGGTGATCCCTTTGATATACTTAAACTGCTCAAAGACATAGGTCCGCAGCTGCCGGGCCGCTTCCAACGGTGTCAGCGAGTGGATATTTCCCAGGCTATTGAGCACTTCCGGCAGGTAGGCAAAGGGTTCCTGCTGGAGGAAGTCGACAAAAGGCATTTTCCATCTGGCCTGCTCGAGCCAGCTCCATTGCTCTTCCCGGTCCGCTGTATCGCTTATTGGCGGGCGCGGGCGGGTCATCACTTCAATCCGGGAGTCGATGACGAGTGACTGGTGCGGTTCGGCTTGGGTGAAGGAACCCACTTCATTACCATAATAATCTTTATATATTTCTACGGCCGGGTAGTTGGTGATGGTAAGATCCTGCCGCAATACATCCTGGTATTCGTCCTTGATCGGGTAAAGGATGATCTGGTTGGCGCTGTCATTGACCGGCCCTTCATAAGTATATTTCGTGATATGGTGGATGCTGAAACGGGGCATTTTTCTATTTAGTTATGAATACGCAAAATAATGTTGATTGAGGGCAATTCCTACCTGGTAGAGATCTTCTTTTATGGCGATCAGGTAGGAGTGGAGTCCTTGCTGGAGGATCGAGTCGACCGTACTATAGCGCACCTTGCTGTAGATCTTCCCGATCAGGAAGTCGATCCGCTGGAAGGCTTCCTGATTCCCATCGCCCTTGACCCGTTGGAAATGAAGTTGAAGCCGGCTGATCGAATAGAGGATGGAACGGGGGAAATTAGGGCTCAGAACGATCTGTTCTACCACGTTGCGGGCGTCAAAACCGCTGCGGTATGTCTTGAGATAGTATTCGAATCCCGAAATGGAAAGCAGCAGATATTTCCAGTAAGAGGGATCGGTCCGGGCGAGATCCAATTGGAGATCACTGAACCGGACGTCAAGGATATCCGCAGATTGAACGCCTCGCTCGATGAACTTGCCGATATTAAGAAAGGCATAGCCTTCCCCCCTGGCCATCGTGATATCGGTAATGCCGTAGTACAACAGGCCCTGGCGGACCAGGACATCGAGCGTGCTGATCGGGTCGTCCGCATATAAGCCACGGACCACCTGTTCGTCGCGGATGGTATGATAAAAATCATTCAGGCATTGCCAGAGCTCTTTGGTGATATGGTCTTGAACACTTCGGGCGTTCTCCCGGGCATGGGTAACGATATTCAAAACAGAGTTTCTGTTGTCCTTATCGGTAACCATATATTGCAAGACGGCCCGGGATTGATGTGCGATGGCGATGGATCGATCCTTTTCCAGGTAGGTGAAGATCGAGAGTACCGGTTTCCACGAAAAATTCTGCAGGTCATCCTGGGAAGAGGCATAGTTGATCCGCAACATGCGCAGGATACCGTCGGTTCGTTCCATATAGCGGCTCATCCAATATAAACTGTCGGCTACTCGGCTCAGCATTTTTTTAAGGTTTAGTTGGAAAGCACCCAGGTATCCTTACTCCCCCCGCCTTGCGAAGAGTTGACGACCAGCGATCCTTCCCGCAGGGCTACGCGGGTGAGTCCGCCCGGAACGATCTGGATGCCCTCGGGACCGCAAAGCGCGTATGGCCGGAGATCGACCCGCCGGGGTGCCAGCCTGCCATTCAGATAGCAGGGCGCGGACGACAGGCTGATGATCGGCTGGGCGATAAACTGCCTGGGGTCTTTTAGTATCTCCTGTTGGTAGCGATGAATCTCTTCGTCGCCCGCGGAATTACCCATTAGCATGCCATAGCCGCCGCTCTCATTTGTCCGCTTCACCACCATCTGGTTCATATTGGAAAAAACATATTCTAGCTCTTCCGGATTGCCCAACTGATAGGTCGGCACATTCTTCAGGATCGGCTCTTCGTTGAGATAATAGCGGATCATAGCCGGCACATAGGCATAGATGGCTTTATCATCGGCGACGCCATTGCCTACGGCGTTGACGATGGCAACATTGCCTTTCCGGTAAGCGCTCATTATGCCGGCCACGCCCAGCATGCTATCGGGCTGAAAGACGAGCGGGTCCAGGAAATGATCGTCCACGCGCCGGTATATAACGTCTACCTGTTGTCGGCCGGCGGTTGTCTTCATGTAGACCCGGTGGTTGTCGATGACCAGGTCGCGGCCTTCGACCAGCTCCACGCCCATGAGCCGGGCCAGAGTCGTGTGTTCGAAATAGGCGGAGTTATAGATACCGGGGGTCAGCAGGACAATCGTCGGATGGGAGGTCTGACGCGGCGACAGGCTGACGAGATTGTGGTGCAGGATAGCCGGGTATTCGGTGACGGTTCGGACGTTATTCTTAGGGATCAGGTCCGGGAAGATGCGTTTGGTGATCTCGCGGTTTTCGAGCATATAGCTGACGCCGCTGGGTGTCCGAAGGTTATCTTCAAGTATATAAAATGTCCCGTCCGAATCCCGGATCAGGTCGATCCCGGCGATATGGACATAGATGTCATGAGGGACGGGAAACCCGTGCATTTCCCGGAGAAAGTGGGGGCAGGTGTAGACCATCTCACAGGGAACGATGCCATCTTTCAGGATGAACTGGCTGTTATAGACGTCTTTGAGGAAAAGATTGAGGGCCTTTAGGCGCTGCCCGATCCCTTCTTCGATATAGGTCCATTCGGCAGCGGTGATGATGCGGGGAATAATGTCGAACGGAAAGATCTTCTCAATTCCCTCCCCGCTGCTGTACACGGTAAACGTGATCCCCTGGCTCATGAAGAGCCGTTTTGCCAGCTCTTCTTTCCGATTGAGCTCTTCGATACTCATCTGTTGGAGGAAGCCAACCACGCCGGCGTATTGGTGGCGAACAGCGCTCTGGGAGTACATTTCGTCCCACGTGCGGGGGTCTACACGGTAATTGTTCAATAATTCAGTGGTTTGCATGCTTCCAACAATATACTTATTTTCGGGCAAAATCAGCGTGAAGTAAACAATGAAAATCGTCGCCATGATCCCTGCCAGGTATGCGGCTATGCGTTTCCCCGCTAAGCTGATGCAGGTATTGGGAAAAAAGACCGTGATCCGGCATACCTATGATAATACGGTAGGTACAGGATTATTCGACCAGGTCGTCGTCGTGACGGACAGCGATCTGATCTTTCGGGAGATCGTGCACAACGGCGGGGCCGCGGTGATGAGCAAGCGCCCGCATGAAAGCGGCAGTGACCGGATCGCCGAAGCAGCGGCGGATATGGACGTGGACATCGTGGTCAACGTGCAGGGAGACGAGCCGTTCGTTCGACGGGAGCCTCTGGAAATCCTGCTGGCCTTGTTCCGGGGTGAGGATGGTGGGCAGATCCAGGTGGCTTCGCTGGTGCAGTTGCTGAAAGAACAGCGGTTCATCGACGACCCGAACTATGTGAAAGTGGCGATGGACAAGAACAATAATGCCCTCTTCTTTAGCCGGAGCGTGATCCCGTATCCGCGGGACCCCGCGGCGGCGCCGGTATATTACGAACATATTGGGGTATACGCTTTTCGTAAAAAAGCCTTGTTGCAGTTCACCACCTGGCCGGTCAGCCCGCTGGAAGCCGTGGAAAAGATCGAATGTCTTCGTTACCTGGAGAACGGCGTGCCCATCCGGATGGCGATTACGAATTATATGGGCGTGGAAATTGACACCCCTGAAGACCTGGAGCGCGCGGGGAAAATTCTGAATTTGCTAAAATAGGTAATCACTATTTTTAAGCATGAACCAACCATTATGGGGGATCGATCTTGGCGGGACTAAAATCGAAGGCGTGATCCTGAAGTCCATCCACCATCCCTACCCCATCGTTCGCACCCGCGTCGATACCGAATCATCCAAAGGATATGATCATATTCTCGACCGGATCGCCTGCCTCATCGGGGAAATGGAGCAACGATCAGGATTGAAGCCCAACGCCGTTGGTTTCGGAACGCCGGGTGTCCTTGACCCCACACTCCGGATGATGAAAAATTGCAATACGGTCGTACTGAATGGCAAGCCGCTGGAGGATGATCTGGCGGCGCGGCTGGGCATCCCGGTCGTGCTGGCCAACGATGCCAATTGTTTTGCGCTGGCAGAAACGCACTGGGGGGTCGTCAGCAGTGAAATGCCCGGGGCGCGGATGGTATTTGGCATCAT
>DATMLR010000193.1:0-4620 GCA_035570015.1 Puia sp. | reverse complement strand
AGGATACCGGCGTTCTTAGCCCCGTTGAGGGCCATGGTAGCGACGGGCACGCCACCCGGCATTTGAAGGATGGACAGAATGGAATCCCAGCCGTCGATGGAATTGATCGATTTTACCGGCACTCCGATCACGGGCAGGGGGGTCAGGGAAGCGATCATTCCGGGAAGATGCGCGGCGCCGCCGGCCCCGGCGATCACGACCTTCAGGCCACGTTCCAAGGCGCGGGTAGCGTATTCTACCATCCGGTTGGGAGTCCGGTGCGCCGAAACGACGGTCACTTCAAAAGGGACCTCCAGCTCCTCCAGCATGTCGGCCGCCGCCTTCATAATAGTCAGATCACTGTCACTGCCCATGATGATACCTACCAGTGCTGTGTTCATACGCGGTTATTTACTCACCACTTTAAGGGTGTTCCTGATCTTGTGCGCCTTGTGGACAAGGTCTTGTTTCTCCCGGCTGATAATGGTAACATGTCCCATTTTTCTGCCGGCCTTGGTATCCGTCTTGCCATAGATGTGGACAAATACATTGTCCATTTGCAGCACCTCGTCCAAACCTTCGTAGTGCGCTTCGCCTTCGCTGCCTTCCGATCCCAGGAGATTGACGATGGCTCCGGGCAGGATCAGGTCGGTATTGCCCAGCGGATAGCCGAGGATCACGCGCCATAGCATGTCGAACTGGGAACTGTAATTGGCTTCGATCGTATGGTGCCCGCTATTATGGACGCGGGGGGCAGTCTCGTTGACATAAACTTCGCCCTGGCGGGTGACGAAGAGCTCCACGGCGAAAATGCCCGGGCTTTTCAGCTCCTTCACTACGCGAAGGGAGATGGCTTCGATCTTCCAAAGGGCGTTCTGCGGCAGATCGGCGGGACAGATCTGGTAATCCAGCAGGTTGAGACGGGAATCGAAGACCATGTCCACCGGGGGATAAAGGGCGCACTCGCCCTTTTCGTTGATGGCGATGATCTGGGCGATCTCCTTGTCGATCGTGATCATCTTCTCGAGTACGGCCGGGGCGTCGAAGCCCTTTTCGATATCCTCCTTTGTCCGGATGATCCGGACGCCGCGGCCGTCATAGCCGCCGGCGCCGATCTTGTGTACGGCGGGAAGAAAATCGGCCCGGTCGCGAACTGCAGCAAGATTGTCGGTCACGATGTATTCTGCTGTAGGGATACCGTGCTCGGAATAGAAACGTTTTTGACTGATCTTGTTGTTGATCGTGCGGATCGCGGAAGGCCGGGGATAAATCTTGACGCCTTCGGCTTCGAGCTTCTCCAGGGCATCGACGTTGACCGACTCGATCTCAATCGTTATCGCGTGCAGGCCTTTGCCGAACGCATAGACATCGTCGAAATTCCGGATGTCTCCTTTGACAAAGTGGTGGCAGAGATGGGCGGCCGGGCAGTTCTCATCATCTTCCAGAACCCAGGTCTCTACGGGGTAATTGGCGGCTGCCTGCAACAACATTCGCCCTAATTGTCCTCCGCCGAGAATACCCGCTTTTACCATGTCCATATATTTGATCGAAGATAGAGAAAACTCGTTTTCGATTGGACATTTATCAAAATATTGGGTACCTTTATTTTATGCCTGGTACCGCTGCTACTCATATCCGCGCGCCGCATGGCGCCGATAACGATTTCCTGCCGCTACAAGGAACTGACTATGTGGAGTTCTATGTCGGCAATGCCAAACAAGCCGCCCACTACTACCGATCTGCCTTTGGATTTCAGCCCATCGCCTATTGCGGACCGGAGACGGGGAACCGCGAAACGGTAAGCTATGTGGTGCGTCAGAATAAATTAACCTTCGTTTTTACGACGGCGCTCCGGTCGGACCATCGTGTCGCCGAACACGTCCATCGTCATGGAGATGGGGTGAAAGCGCTGGCGCTGCGAGTGGATGATGCGACCAGTGCGTGGAAGGAGACGACGGCGCGGGGCGCCAGGAGCTATCAGGAACCGGTAACGCTAAGCGACAAATCCGGGGAAGTAACGTTGAGCGGTATCCATACATATGGGGATACGGTCCATTTGTTTATCGGGCGGAAAAATTACCAGGGAGTCTTCATGCCGGGATTCCGGGAATGGAAGCCGGCCTACAATCCCCCGTCGACCGGTTTGCTGTATGTCGATCATTGTGTCGGGAATGTGGGCTGGAACCAGATGGATCCCTGGGTCCGCTTTTATGAGGATGTCATGGGGTTCCGGAACATCCTCTCTTTTGATGATAAGGATATTTCCACGGAATATTCGGCGCTGATGAGCAAAGTGATGAGTAATGGGAACGGATTTGTGAAATTCCCGATTAACGAGCCGGCGGAGGGGAAAAAGAAATCGCAGGTAGAGGAATACCTTGAATTTTATCAGGGGGAGGGGGTTCAGCATGTGGCGATGGCTACCGCCGACATTGTAGAGACGGTTACCCAGCTGCAAGAGCGGGGAGTTGAATTCCTGAAGGTACCCACTTCCTATTATCGGGAGCTGCTGAACCGGGTCGGGAAGATCGATGAGGATATCGAACCGCTGGAAGAGCTGGGTATCCTGGTCGACCGCGATAATGAAGGCTATTTGCTGCAGATCTTCACCAAGCCGATAGAGGACCGGCCCACCCTGTTCTTCGAGATCATCCAGCGCAAGGGCGCGCAAAGCTTTGGCAAAGGGAATTTCAAGGCTCTTTTTGAAGCGATTGAGCGCGAGCAGTCCGCCAGAGGAAACCTGTAGGGATAAAACAAAAAATACGTTATATTATGGGACCTGCTATACTAAATGTGGCAGGTTTTTTGTTTCTTGTGGTTGTGCTAACTATGCCTTTTTCAACCTATTTTCGGACCCTGATCCTTGTCGCAGGTATCTTTTCCGCCGGTACTCTATCCGCTCAGAATGCCGTCTCTTCTCTTCATTTTATCGAATATCAGCGATCCATCCCCAAGGTCATGGACCTGATGAACCGCAAGGAGGACACCTTGATGAAGCAGTTCCGGGAAAAGGGGCTCGTCTGGCCGGCCCGGTATGTGTATATCCGGTCCTTCAAATACGACAGCGAACTGGAGGTTTGGGTGAAGAACAGCAAGGAGGAGCGGTATCAGCTATTCAAGACGTATAAAATCTGTGCGCTGGCGGGGACCCTGGGGCCCAAACGAATGGCGGGGGACTACCAGGTACCGGAGGGTTTCTACTATATCAACGAATTCAATCCAAAAAGCGAATACCATTTTGCCCTCGGGCTGAATTATCCCAACGCGTCCGATCATATCCTGAGCGATAGTGTACAGCCCGGCGGGGATATCTATATTCACGGCAGCTGCGTAACGACGGGCTGTATTCCGATCACCGATGGCCAGATCGAAGAATTGTATGTACTGGCGGTCCATGCCAAGGACCTCGGGCAGGATTTTATCCCGGTGCATATCTTTCCGGTCAACTTTGACAATCTGCGGAGCGTCGAATATCTGAACAAATATCTCCAGACTTTCTCGGAATATGCACCCTTTGTCCGCAACATGCGGAGCGCCTTTTATTTCTTCGAGAAATACCGGGAGGTCCCCTTTGTAATGGTCAGCGGAAAAGGGGACTATGTGACGGAAGATGGCGCGCCGACCGAAGCCTTTGTGAAGGTACCTAATCTGTCGCCCGTGACCGATCCGGCACAGCGAAAAAAACCAGTGCGTACCCGGCCGGAGCGGATCAATCCGATCCCTGAGGGCCAGCTGGCTACAGCGGTGGATAAATTGCCGGAATATCCCGGCGGCAATCCGGCTTTCCAGGTTTTTCTCAATAGACTCTGCAAAGAAAGCGTCAAGGACCTCGCGGGGCAGACAAAGGCCTTCGTCATGGTCGAGTATGTGATCGATTCTTCCGGCAAGCCGGTTTATGCGAGGGCGATCCGCGGGGGGAATGATCTTATGAACGAGAAGATTGAGGATGCTTTCCTGGGGATGCCGCAGTGGGCACCGGCGACTCATGCGGGGACCCGCGTGGCAATGAAACTTAAACAAACCGTGATGGTTGGCGCGGACTGACCCGGAGGGTACCCGAGCGAATGCGAAGGGTACGAACGAGGAGGAGGGAGGGACGACCCTCCGACGAAGTTCTTCGCGACCGGAACGGTCGCAGACATTAGCCCCGGTCAGCGTGCGTCAGCACGCGTGGCGGAGAACGCAACTTACCTCATTAATATTTGTACCGTCTCCTTTGTTTGCTGTCTTAACACCTCCATTTTCCCCGCGGTCAATCTCTGTACAGTCGCTTCATTGTAATGCCGGACCGTCAGCAGGGTTAGGCCCCGTTCCACTTGCACATCAAAAAATTCCGCCGCCTCAAGCGCCAGCTTTTCGATCTTGTCGATGCGGTCATCCAGGCAGACCTGGAGACTGACGGCACCGGTCTGGATGAGGTTGGGCTTGATCCGGATACGCCCACAAAGGTGATATAGCCGCTCTGTGCCCGTTTCCCCTACAAAAGAAAAGTCTTTCGAATGCAGGTGCAACAGTACCTGGTTCTGTTTGAGCACGATGATCGGCGGTAGCTGTTTGACAGACTGGTTGTGGATGACCGTTCCGGGCAGCGACGGGTCGAGGAAGCATTTTACGTAAAGGGGGATGTCGTTGTTCTGGAGG
>DATMLR010000192.1:0-4223 GCA_035570015.1 Puia sp. | reverse complement strand
CAACAGTATGTCGTCGACCAGGATATCCTTTCGGCAAATAAATATATCGCGGGGCTGGCCAGATTGATCCGGCTCACCTTGCACAATTCATCGCTGGCTTTTATTACGGTGGCGGACGAAGTGGCCTATTTATCCGCTTATCTGGCCCTTGAAAAACTGCGTTTCAAGGAGAAGATGGAGTATGCGATCGATGTGGATCCCCAGATCCTTCAAAATTCCTGTTATATCCCGCCTATGCTGATCCAGCCGTACGTAGAGAACAGTGTCCGACATGGCCTTCGACACCGAAAGGGGAGAATGGGACACATCTGGCTCCGGGTGAGTCAGGGGAAGGAACCACAGCGACCGGGGCTGACGGTCATCGTGGAAGATAACGGCATCGGCCGCGAGCGGTCGGCGCAATATAAAACGGCGGAACATATCGAATACCAGTCGAAGGGAATGACGATGACGGCTGACCGCATCCGGATCATCAATGCCACCTATGGAGCGGATATCCGGGTGGAGGTGATCGATCTTAAGGATGCAGACAATCAGGCAGCGGGTACGAGGGTCGTTATGCAATTCAATGCCTTTGATCATCTTCATCCCAATCAAAAAGCTACCTCATGATTCGTACGGTCCTTATCGATGATGAGACGGATAGCATCCGCGTTTTGCAAAAATTGCTGGAGACGTATTGTCCGCAGATTGAAGTGGTGGGCACGGCGGAAGGGGTGGAAACGGGACTGGAGGTCATTCAGGCGACACGTCCGGATCTGTTGCTCCTGGATATCGAAATGACGCAGGGCAATGCCTTCGATCTGTTGAACCAGCTGCGGCCGCTGACGTTCCAGGTCATTTTCGTCACGGCATTCGATAACTATGCGATCCGGGCTTTCAAATACAGTGCGGTGGATTATCTGCTGAAACCGGTAGATATCGACGAGCTGGTCAGTGCCGTCAGGAAGGTGACGGAGCGGTCGCAGCAAAGGAACATCATCGATCAGATGCAGGTATTCCTGGACAATATGGGGACGTACGGCCTGGCGCAGCAGAAGATGGCAGTACCGACGGTGGATGGATTGATCTTCATTAATCTCCGGGAGGTGGTGCGGTTCGAAGCCAAGAGCAGCTATACACAGATCAACCTGGAGAATGGGGAGGTGGTGATGGCCACCAGGACGATCAAGGACTATGAGGATATTTTGCCGGAGACGTTGTTTTGTCGCATCCACAATTCCCATATCATCAATCTCCAAAAAATAGAAAAATATCACAAAGGCCGGGGCGGGTATGTGATCCTCGAAGACGGCAGCGAGATTGAGGTGGCGAGCCGGCGGCGGCAGGAATTCCTGCGGCGGCTGCTGAAGTGAGGCGGGATTCCTAAACCGGTCGGGGTCCGGTTCGGGGACATTATGTACTTTTGAGGCATGCGTCAAACGAGCTTTGAGTATGGCCAGGGAGTGTTGGATATCGGTAACGTGCTGGCATTGGCGGAGGGTTCAATTCAGGGATCGCTAACTCCGGCGGTTATCCAAAAGATCCGATCCAGCGAGCAGAAAGTGGCGGACATTGTTGGTCATTCCGCTTCGGTCTACGGGATCAACACTGGTTTCGGCATTCTTTCCAACACGAAGATCTCTGAGGCCGATACCCGGTTATTGCAGCATAAGATCCTGCAAAGTCACAGTGTCGGCGTAGGGGAACCGGTCCCGCCCGAAATCGGCCGGATCATGCTGATCACCAAGGTGCATGCGCTGGCGCAAGGGTATTCGGGTGTGCAGTTGGCGACACTCGAGCGAATATTATGGCATCTTTCCGAAGACCTGGTACCCATTGTGCCGGAGAAAGGGTCAGTAGGAGCGTCGGGCGATCTGGCGCCTTTATCGCATTTGTTCCTTCCCCTGATCGGGTTGGGTGAGGTCTGGCACCGGGGGGAGAGAAAGCCGGCCCGGACGGTACTGGAGGAGTATGGGCTTGCTCCTCTTTCACTTGGCCCCAAGGAAGGGCTGGCGCTCATCAACGGTACGCAATTCATCCTGGCCTATGCGGTGAAAGCTGTCGAGCGCCTGCATTATTGTCTGGAGGCGGCCGATATTATCGGGGCGATGAGTCTGGAAGCGTTGACCGGGACCAAGGCGCCGTTTGACGAACGGTTGCACCGGTTGCGTCCTTTTGCAGGCAGCCTGCTGGTGGCCCAGCGGCTCCGGCATTTGCTGAAGGACAGCGCGATCATGCAGAGCCATGTCGATTGCGGCCGGGTACAGGATCCTTATTCCCTGCGTTGCATGCCGCAGGTACACGGCGCATCCCGGAATGCATGGTTGCATTTGCGGCAGCTCACAGAAATCGAGCTTAATTCGGTAACAGATAACCCGGTCATCCTGCAGGAGGGGGATGTGATCAGCGGCGGTAATTTCCATGGACAGCCGCTGGCCTTGCCGCTGGACTATGCTTGTTTCGCTGCAGCGGAAGTCGGAAATATTTCGGACCGGCGATGTTACCTTCTGCTCGAAGGCAAGTGGGGGCTGCCGATGTTATTGATGAACAATGTAGGGCTAAACAGCGGGTTCATGATCCCCCAGTATACGACGGCAGCGTTGGTAACGGAAAACAAGACGCTATGTTTCCCAGCCAGTGCGGACAGTATCCCGACCTCGTTGGGACAGGAAGATCATGTCAGCATGGGCAGTATTAGTGGAAGAAAGGTCAACCAGGTGCTGGATAACCTTGAGTACATCCTGGCGATCGAGCTGATGAGCGCCTGCCAGGCCATCGAATTCCGTCGACCGCTGAGAAGCAGTGCGATCCTGGAGGCGGCGCATGATTATGTGCGGCGTTTTGTCGGTTTTGCCAGCGAAGACCGGATCTTTGCAGAGGATATCCGTCAGCTCCATGCGATCATCCATGACCATTCTTTTGTCCGGTATTGCAGTGATTTTGCTGTCGGTCAGCGGATTGAGTTGAACGCGGGTTTTGAAAATGGTTTTTCGATTTGAAAATACTTTCTATGAGCACTATTTCATATAAACAATACGATCCGGTCAAGTATAAAACGCCGACGGGAACGAGTATCCAATGCAAGGGCTGGGTCCAGGAGGCTGCGCTGCGAATGCTCCTGAACAACCTCAATCCGGAGGTGGCGGAACGGCCAGATGAACTGATTGTTTATGGGGGCCGCGGGAAGGCAGCCCGCAACTTCGAAGCGCTGGACCGGATCATCCTGTCGCTGAAAGAATTGGGAAACGATGAAACCCTGTTGATCCAGAGTGGAAAGCCGGTTGGCATCCTTCGGACGCATCCCGATGCGCCAAGGGTCCTGTTGTCCAACTCGCAACTGGTGCCCAAGTGGGCTGACTGGCACCATTTCGATGAGCTGGAGAAAAAAGGTCTGATGATGTATGGCCAAATGACTGCCGGGTCCTGGATCTATATCGGATCGCAGGGCATTGTGCAGGGGACTTACGAAACTTATGCGGCCGCGGCTGCCCGACATTTCGGCGGCACCCTGCGGGGCAGGCTCAACGTGACGGCGGGGCTGGGGGGAATGGGCGGGGCGCAGCCGCTGGCGATTACGATGAATGAGGGGGTTGCGCTGATCGCCGAGGTGGAGGAATGGCGCATCGACAAGCGGCTGGATACGAAGTACCTGGATGTGAAGATGGATGACATCGATGCGGCGATTGACCGGGCGGAGGAGGCGCGGGGTCGCGGGGAGGTGCTTTCCATCGGTGTCCGCTGCAATGCGGTCGATCTGCTCGAACGCCTGATCGGGCGGAACTGTATACCTGATACGCTGACCGACCAGACTTCGGCTCACGACCCGCTGATCGGCTACTGGCCGCACGAACTTTCCTATGAGCAGGCGAAGGTGCTGCGGCGGGACAATCCGGAACAATATATCGACCATGCGTACCGGTCGATGTACCGGCATGTTGAATGTATGCTGGATCTGCAGCGGAGGGGGGCGGTGACCTTTGATTACGGAAACAATCTCCGCGCGAGGGCACAGGAACGGGGGCTGAAGAATGCGTTCGATTTCCCGGGATTTGTGCCGGCCTATATCCGGCCCTTGTTCTGTGAAGGGAAAGGGCCGTTCAGGTGGGCGGCCCTCAGTGGTGATCCTAAGGATATCGCGGTAACGGACTCGGTAATCTCCGCACTTTTTCCGGAGAATGCTTCTTTACAACGGTGGCTGAAGCTGGCACAGGAAAAGATTGCTTTTCAGGGTCTTCCGGCAC
>DATMLR010000191.1:0-7017 GCA_035570015.1 Puia sp. | reverse complement strand
CAGTTGATGCTTCACCCGCCCGGCCAATTCCCGTTTGATCTCCCAGCCCCGGTTTTCGACCGATTTCATTACGGCTGCGGCGTCCTTCACCTGGAACAAACTCAGATATACCCGGGCTTCCAGCAGATCCGGAGTCAGCTTAACTGCCGTCAGCGAGACCAGCCCTCCTTCCATCATACTTAGACCGAGGCGCCGGAAAATATCGCTCAATTCTTCCAGCAGCATTGCCCCCACTTGTTTTTGCCGTTTACTCTCTTCCATAGCTCATTAACGTACTTCTTAACATTAAACCTGTTAACTTTGCCCCCCAAATCTACATCTATTGCAGAAATTTGCGGTAATCCTTCAATATTTGTCCCGGTATAAGGGCAAATTGGTTTTATATATGTTCTTCAATATCCTGTCGATCGTGTTTGGGTTGATCTCGGTGGGCATGGTGAGCCCCTTCCTGGACATCCTGTTCGATAGTGATCCTTCCGCCAAGGGGGTAATGCTCCACAGCAATGCGATCGGGGGCCTGAAGGAAGTGCTGATGCATGTTGCCCGGTCCTATGACAAACCCACCTTACTGATCGTCATTTGCATCCTGATCGTCGTCTTTACCATTCTGAAGAATATTTTCTTTTACTGGTCTTCCTACATCTCCTCCCCTGTCCGAAGCGCAACGATCACCTTCCTGCGCAATGATGTATATGCTAAGATACTGGCTTTACCGATCGGATATTTTACAGAAAGGAGGAAGGGGGACCTCATTTCCCGGATGACCAACGATATCTACGAGATCGAATCCTCTGTTGTCTCCACGCTGGAAGGACTGATCAAAGATCCGCTGACAATCATCGGTTACCTGGCCTATATGATCTATCTGAGCCCGACCCTGTCGTTGTTCCTGCTGATCCTGCTGCCGCTCACGGGATTCCTGATCGGCCGGATCAGCCGCAAGCTGAAGCGCCAGTCGCAGGACGCCGCGATCCGACTGGGCGAGAGCCTTTCGGTACTGGATGAAACGCTGACCGGGATCCGGATCATCAAGGGTTTCGGCGCTGAGGTCATGATGAAACTGAAATTCGTCCGGATCAATGACAGCCTTTTCCATATCCGCAACAAAATGAATTGGCGCAGGGACCTGGCCAGCCCGTTGACCGAGACCCTGGGTATTGTGATCCTGACCATCATCCTTTATTTCGGCGGGATGCTTGTAATCCGCGGCAATGGTCATGGGTTTTCCGGCGGCGATATGATGGCGTATATCGCCGTATTCGGCCTGCTCATCAACCCCGCCAAAACGCTGTCTACCTCCATTTTCAATATCCAGCGCGGCGCTGCAGCTATGACCCGGGTGGAAGATCTGCTGAACGCCCCTGTAATTATCCGGGACGACCCAAATGGGAAAAAGCTGGAGACATTTCGCGACAGGATCGAATTCCGGAACGTCTGCTTTTCGTATGAGGAGGCTGGCATCCTTGAAGGGGTCAATCTGGTGATCGGGAAAGGCAAGACGGTAGCATTAGTCGGCAGTTCCGGCGCGGGCAAGTCGACGATGGCAGACCTCGTGCCGCGCTTTCATGATGTCACGGAAGGCGAGTTGTTGATAGACGGCGTGAATATCCGGGATTATTCGCTTCGGTCGGTCCGGGATCAGATGAGCATCGTTACCCAGGAACCGATCCTGTTCAACGACACGATCGCGGCCAATATCGCGCTTGGCAAACCCGACGCGACGCATGACGAAATCGTCCGGGCGGCGGAGATCGCCAATGCCCATCACTTCATTATGCAGAAGGAGAACGGGTACCAAACCAATATCGGGGACCGGGGCAACAAGCTAAGCGGGGGAGAACGGCAACGCCTGACGATTGCCCGGGCCGTCCTCAAGAATCCCCCCATCCTCATCCTCGACGAAGCCACCTCCTCCCTGGATACGGAAAGCGAACGGCTGGTACAGGATGCGATCAATAAAATGATGGAGCACCGCACCAGTATCGTGATCGCCCACCGGCTGAGTACGATCCGGCATGCGGACGAGATCGTGGTCCTGCAAAAGGGCCGGATCGTCGAGCGCGGGACGCATGATGAGCTGATGCAGCTGCGCGGGTACTATAACAAGCTGGTGGAGATGCAAGAAGTTAAGTAAGGCTCCATTCGCTGCTTTCCAAATAATTCGGTCAATCCGGATTAATAGGGCTATCTTACCCAGGACGGCTCACCTCAAAATGCCCCAAAATGACTTCCATGGATTCATATTACGAGGGATTACGCAATGAAAACAACGGCAGCTATCGACTAGCGCTGCGCAACTATGAAAACGCGTTGGGCGAGATACGGAAGCTCAGGCGCGACAGTAAGTTCGGGCGCAAGATTGCCGATCGAATCAGGATACTCCGCACTACCATTGAGTATGAAAAAAATTTCCAAACCAGTCACAACGAACTCCAATGAAAGTGTTAATCGTCGCCACCTCACATGCACAAATGGGCGACAACGTCCGGAAGACGGGCTTATGGCTGGAAGAGTTGGTTATCCCCTACTATATTTTCAAAGAGGCGGGCAGCGTGGTTACCATTGCGAGCCCTCTGGGCGGGGATATCCCGCTTGATCCCAAGAGTGAATCCATCCTTGCATCCACCCCTACAATCCGACGTTTTCAGAAGGATCCTGAATGCGTTTCCGAGCTTTCCCATTCCATCCCGCTGCATGAGCTGAAAGCAGAAGATTTCGATATGGTATTTGTTGCCGGTGGCCATGGGGCCATGTGGGATTTCCGGGAAAATACAGCGTTAAAGGAATTACTTGAAGATTTTAACCGGCAACATAAGATCACCGGGTTCGTATGTCACGGCGTGGCCGCATTGTTGGGCCTGCGGGACGACATGGGGGAGCTCTTTGTAAAAGGCAGGCGGCTTACGGCTTACAGCAATAGCGAAGAGGGAGTTGCGGGACTGACCGGGATTGTTCCATTTTCCCTGGAATCGGAATTGGTCGCAGCCGGCGCCTTGTACAGCAAGAGTGCTGACTACACAAACTATATGGTGACAGATGGCCATCTCATTTGCGGCCAGAATGCAATCTCTTCGAGGGACGTAAGCAGAGAAATGCTGGCCCAGCTGAAGAAGTCCCAGGTAGAGGCACCCACCGCGTTGAACTGATCATAGGTCATCATCCACATCCTCCTCATCGCCGAGGGGCGTACGGCCGCCACCGCCTTTATTTCCCACCTGTTCCTGGTCGCGGTCCATCTCTTCGATCGCCACCGACCTTACCGTCTCATCCCCGATCAGCCAGTGGGAAAAATAATCCGCTGTGCGCCACCAGAAATATTCCGTCATCTCGCCATATCCATGCCGTTGTCCAGGGAGGATGACGAAATCAAACCGTTTGTCGGCCTTGATCAGCGCGTTCGCCACCCGGATCGTATTACCCGGATGGACGTTATTGTCGATATCACCGGTGCATAATAGCAGATGACCCTTGAGATTTTTTGCCAGGTCCTGGTTCTTCTCGATGGAATACAGAAAAGTCGTGTCGCCCTTGTCGCTGACCATCTCCCTCACGCCGTGATGCTTTTCGCTCCACCACCGGTTATAAATGGAATTATCGTGATTGCCCGATTCCGAAACCGCTACTTTGAAGAAGTCGGGATACACCAGCATAGCGGCAGTGCTCATGAATCCTCCCCCGCTGTGACCGTAGATGCCCACGCGGGTAATATCGATGAATGAAAAACGATCCGCCAACTGTTCGGCGGCGGCCTTCTTGTCGGCCAGGCCATAGTCCCGGAGATTGCCATAACCATAGTTATGATACCATTTACTGCGGGAGGGGTTGCCGCCACGATTGCCTACCGTAATGACGATCATCCCCAATTGCGCAAGCCGGTCCATCCTGTCCATGGAACGGCCAAAAGATTTGTTGACCGACTCGGTCTGGGGGCCGGGGTAGACATACTCCATGATCGGGTACTTCTTTGTTGAGTCAAAATTGAATGGTTTGTACATTACCCCATAGAGATCTGTGATCCCATCGTCTGCTTTGACCTTGAACGGCTCGGGGAATTTGTAGCCGGTGGCCATCAGGGAACTGAGGTCTGTAGTCTCGAGGTCCATAATCCTTTTCCCCGCTTCATTATAGAGTACAGACTTCGGAACGGTATTAACGCGTGAATAGTTATCGACAAAATACTCGTGACTGTCATCCATGCTCAACTGGTGGTCGAAATCTCCACCGTCCAGCAAGGTTAGGCCGGAGCCATCCAGATTAACCTTGTACAAATGAAGGTAGTAAGGGTCTTCGCCCGGTTCGCGGCCGTTTGCGGAGAAATAGAGTATCCTTCGCTTGTCATCGATCCCGACGATATCCTCACAATGGAAAGGACCACTCGTGATCTGGTTGATCAGCTTGCCATTGCCATCGTATAAATAAAAGTGCGCCCAGCCGTCCTGTTCGCTCCACTCAATGAGCTGCTTCCCGCCGTCCACCAGGCCGAGGCGACGGATTTCAACATAGGTATTCAGCCGTTCGCGGATCAGGGCGGTGGCCGCGGTATCGCCGACGTTGACAGTGCAAACATCGATCCGTTTGAGGTCGCGGCTTGTCCGGGTAAAATAGAATTTGGTATTTGTACCAAGCCAGAGGGTTAACCGGTAGTCATCATCGCGGTGGTCTTCGCGGACGGGGGCAGCCCAGATCGCCACGTCCTGGTCTTTGAACTGGCCGGCGCTCACGACCTGGTGGGTATGGGTGGTCATATCGAATACCTGCAGTTCTTCGATGGGCGCCTCTTTTTCGCCTGGCATTTCATACTTGTAAGTCTCGAGCGTAGGCCGCGGATCGGCAATGGAATTAATGACCCATAGATCCTTGACTTTTCGCATATCCGATCTGGAGATCGCGAAGTGCTTGGAGTCCGGACTCCAGAAGATCTGAGCAGGCTTTCGTTTGTCCTTATTCTTTTCTTTGTCCACATTCGTCTCCCCGCCGCCGCCGAGGGCGCCATTGCCGTGATAGCTATAGTCTTCGATACCATCTGTCGTCAGGGCGTGCTCGACAATGGTGCTGTCGTCCTCACTGACCAGCGCTTTTTCGTAGTTGGCATGGTCCATCCAGTATAGATTGAAATGCCGGCCGAATACGATGGTACTGCTGTCGGGGGAGATGCTGGCCCAGTTGGGTTTGTGTTTGGTCTTCTTAAAGTCCTTCAGCTCGTTAAGCGTCCCGTCGAGGAGATTGTACTCGAAGTAATAGATCTTTTTTTCTGGGGCCGCCGCCTTTTCCCCTGCACCCGGTTTTTTCCTGACGGAGTCTTTTTTCGGGGCTTCCATATCCTGGGTGCTCTTCACTTCGAACCGGATCCAGTTCTCGTCTTTTATGAATTTGAGACTATCCAATCCGAGATGTTTTGAATCGAAGGGGTCTTTTACAACGCGGGAGATCGCAGCGGCCAATCTATCATTGTCAAACAAGGGTTTTTTCTCCACCTTTGCCGGATCGACGATATACCATTTTTTCCCTTCGGTAGTCTCGTACATATACCAGAAACGATCGCTGCGCTTCAGCCAGTGAGCATCTACCTGGGTGCTGAAGATCATCTTCTCCAGCTTCTTTGGCGAATAACGGGCGGCAAGCTGGTAATTGGCTTTGGTTACCGGTATTTGTTGGGCGTATAGGCAGGGAGCAGTCAGAAAAAGTGCGGCAAAAAGCATCCTAAACATAAGCAGTCATTTAATAGTGCAATCTTAATTCAATTTTCTTATATTGGTAACATGTTCGAGGAATTGCAATCTTGGTTGGGAACCATGTTGAATCCAACGGGACGGATCCGCCGCCTGGAAAATAACCTACGCTTCGCCGATACATTCAACAACCGGGTCATGCTGGCCGATGCTTATCTGGGGGTCGGAAGAGTTGACGAAGCAATCGAACTCTATACTTCCAGTCTGACGGGGGCATTTACGGAAAATGACTATGTTTTCCGGCAGTTGATCCCGGCTTATTTCATCAAGCAACGATATGAGGACCTGATCCCGTTGGCAAAAAAAATCTACAACCACCCCGAATTCCAGCGGTCCAGGGGGCATATTCAATATGCATGTGCTTTAGCGGCCGTTGGCGACAGTCAAGGCGCCGAGCGGGAGTTCAAAAAAATGAAAAGCCGGTTTTCCGCTTTTGAGGCGCGGTATCAATATGGGTTGTTTCTCCAACGGCTTGGACGCACAGATGAAGCCCGGCATATTTTCAAGGAAATGACGGAAGAAGCGCCGCATCTCAGCCCAAGGGAGAGGAGGTCGAACAGGGCGTGGATCCTAAAGGCAAAAGAAGAATCGAATAAATCTACTTATTCATCATCTGTTTAGCCTCGATGCTCAAGGTCGCGTGGGGCACGGCCCTCAGCCTTGCTTTATCGATTAGCTTGCCGGTTACGCGGCATATGCCATACGTCTTGTTCTCAATGCGCATCAGGGCTTTCTCAAGATGGTCGATAAAGGTGATCTGACGGCTGGCCATCTGGCTCAACTGCTCCCTTTCCATACTCATGCTGCCGTCTTCCATCGTCATGTACCGGGCATCATCGTTGTCGCCGCCCATCTCGTCCTTGCGCGTGATCAATCCTTGCAGATAAGCCAATTCCTTTTTAGCTGCGTCCAATTTGCGGTTGATCAATTCCCTGAATTCTCCAAGTTCTGCATCGCTGTATCTCATAATAGGTCCTGTTTGCTCCTCCTGCGGAGTGTCTAGTACTGATTTTGTAAATTCCGGCTCATATTTGCGAACCGTTTTTGTCTTTATTTCCGGGATGACCACCTTCACCTGTTTGGGTGGGGCTGTCGGCTTCTTAGGTTCTGGGTTTCGCGCTGTCGAGGGTGCAGTTGTAGGGGCCGGCTGGGGTTTGACTATCGGCTGGGGCTTGACCGCCGGCTGGGCTTTGACCAGGGGCTGAGTTTTAGCTATGGAAGGGGCTGAAGCCGGTTTTCCGGCGAGCTGGACCTTGCCTGTCCCGATCGGCTGGACCTTGCCCGTCCC
>DATMLR010000190.1:0-3448 GCA_035570015.1 Puia sp. | reverse complement strand
AGAAGGGGCAGGCGGCTGCGATCACCCCGGCGCCGGTCGACAGCGCTTCGGCACTCCGCTCGAAGTTAACGCGGGTCGAACCCTTCTCCTCTTCCTTGAACATTTGTGCGCCTCCGGCGCCACAGCAGAGGCCTTTGCTGCGGCAGCGCACCATTTCCACCAGCTCGGCGTCGAGGGCCGCCAGGACGCTGCGCGGGGCTTCATAGATACCGTTGCCCCGCCCGAGGTAGCAGCTGTCATGATAGGTTATCCGTTTGCCTTTATAAGGACCGCCTTCCTTTATCCTGATCCGGCCTTCGTCGATCAGTTGCTGGAGAAACGCGCTATGATGGATGACGTCATAATGTCCTCCCAGTTCGGGGTATTCGTTCCGCAGGATGTTGAAGCAATGGGGGCAGGTCGTGACAATCTTCGTTATACCATAGTTGTTGAGCAGCTGGATATTCTGGTAAGCCATCATCTGGAACAGGAATTCGTTGCCGGCCCGGCGGGCGGGGTCGCCCGTGCATAGCTCTTCTTTGCCGAGAATGGCGTAACGAATGCCGATCTTGCTGAGGATGGCGGCGAAGGCTCGGGTGACCTTTTGTGCCCGCTGATCGAGGCTGCCGGCGCAGCCGACCCAGAACAAAATTTCCGGGCTTTCACCTTTTGCGGCCAGCTCGGCCATCGTCTGTACCTCCATGAACGAATAATTTCCCGTAAATCTAAGTAACTTTACCACATGTTACTCATCCGCAATTATGACCTTTGGTGCAACCTCTCGGACAAAGAATATCAGGACTTGAATATCGAACATCGGGTGATGGAAGTTCCCAAGGGGGAATACATCTATTTCGAAGCCTACAATCACAATAAGATCTATTTTGTCAAGGAAGGAACGATCAAGATCGGGTATATCGATCAGGAGGGAAGGGAACAGGTGAAGGAGATTATCAAGCAGGGGGAGCTTTTTGGGCAGTTCAGTCTGGAGCGAAGCAATCTCCATGGTGAATTCGCACAGGCATACCGGAATGACGTCAGCCTTTGCTCCTTTACGATCGACGATTTCGAAAAGCTGCTTACGAACCGGCCCGATCTGGCTTTGCGGTACAGCAAACAGGTGGGAGCAAAACTGCGGAATATCGAGAACCGGCTGATCAACCTCCTGAATAAGGACGTCCGTACGCGGCTGATCCATTTCCTTTGGCAGCTGGTCGAACAAAACCTGGGTGAAAACACCGCGGAGGGGTTTTGCATCCCGAATTATCTCACACATGAGGACATTGCCAGCCTGATCGGCAGCAGCCGGCAGACCATTACTACCCTGATAAATGAGCTGGAGGGCGAAGGAATCCTGTCCTACAACCGGCAGGAGATTTGCTTTATGAATGTCAAAAAAATACAGAAATTGGTTTCCGAAAACTAGCGTGGCTATGCGACATGTAACTGGAATTGTTGTAGCGCAGTTGGCGACGACGCTCGCGTATGCCCAATCTCCGGCGCGTACCTTCCTTCCCGTCGACGAGGGGTCGACGATCAGCTTTAAGATCAAAAACTTCGGTATTAATAGTGAGGGTTCGTTCAAAGGGATGCGGGGAACGATCGTCTGGGATCCGCAGAACGCGGCCATGGATAGCTTCGACGTGAGCATTGACGCGGCTTCTGTCAACACCGATAACAATATGCGGGACGACCATCTGCGGAAGGAGACCTACTTCGATGTGGAAAAATATCCGCGTATCCGGCTTGTTTCCACGGGCATCGCCCTGGTGGACAGAAATGGACATTACCGGCTCACGGGCAAATTGACGATTAAGAATACAACGAAGGAAATCTCGTTTCCCTTCCTGGCTACGCCGGCAGGGGATGACTATATCTTCAAGGGTACCTTTACGATCAACCGGCGGGATTTCGATGTGGGTGGGTCGAGCACGCTTGGGAATGACGTGACGGTGTCGCTGACGGTGCTGGCGAGGAGGGGCTAACCGGGTGAATCGGGGGTTTCAATCTTCTGTCCATTTGTCCCGGTCCTCCGGGCTATATTTCCACGGCGCAAAATTGTTTTCGACATTGCTGAACATTGTGCTCCATTCCTGCGGCGCATTGCTGTCCTCCATAATCAGCGCCCGGCGCATCTCTACAATGATCTCGAGCGGGCTGATACTGACCGGGCATTCTTCCACACAGGCGTTGCAGGTCGTGCAGGCGCGGAGCTCTTCGACGGAGATATAATTCAGGAGGTTCCTTCCGTCGTCGGTGAATTTCCCGTTGGCATCGATGTTCCGGCCTACCTCTTCGAGCCGGTCGCGGGTACTCATCATGATCTTGCGGGGCGAGAGGACTTTTCCGGTCAGGTTGGCGGGGCACGCTGCCGAGCAGCGCCCGCATTCCGTGCAGGAGTATGCGTCCAGAAGGTTTCGCCAGGTAAGATCGAAAACGTCCTTCGCACCAAAACGCGGTGTTGGCGGCGTACTCCCGTCGGCGGACGGAGGCGGCGCAGATGAGGGGTCCATAGCGTAGAGCACTTCCTGCCGCACGGCGGGCATGTTCTTCAGCTTCCCTTCCGGGGCAAGCCGGGCGTAGTAGGCATTGGGGAAGGCCAGCAGGATATGGAGGTGTTTGGAGAAAGGCAGATAGTTGAGAAAAGCGAGAATGCCGAGGATATGGAGCCACCAGCAGGTCCGTTCGAGGACCACGAGCGAGTGGTCGCTCCAGCCGTTGAGCAGCGGGTGCAACCAGCGGGAGAAGGCGAAATCACCGGTAACCTGTTCGCCGTAATGTCCGTAGCCGCGGACTTGTAATAAAGTATCGGCGGAGTTCATGGTCAGGAAAAGCGTCATGAGGGCGATCTCTGTCAACAGGATATAATTGGCGTCGCTGCGCGGCCATCCGTCGAGATCATGGCTGATGAACCGGCGCAATTTGAGGATATTGCGGCGGCAAAGGAAGATGATACAGGCGATGAGCACGCCAAGGGCCAGGAATTCAAAGCCGTTGATCAGATAGAGGTAAGCGTCCCTGGTGAGACCGAAGAAGAGACGGTGGGTTCCCAGGAGGCCATCCAGTACGATCTCGAGGACTTCAAGATTGATGATGATAAAACCGGCGTAGATGACAAAGTGCATGACTGCGACCAGGGGATTGCGAAACATTTTTTTTTGCCCGAAGGCCAGCAGTAGGACATTGCGCCAGCGGGTTGCACGGGTGCCGCGGCCGGTTCCGTCGGCGTCGGGGACGAAGGCGGGGTCTTCTCCACCGAGGAGGATATTGCGGCGGATCTGGCGGATCTTTCTGGTGAACAGTCCGATGGCTGTCGCGGCGGCCAGGATGAACAAGATCTGCTGGATAACCATGAGAAAATTTATTGTTGGGTCTAAGATAAGTGATTTATTTTGCGGCTGATGGAAAAGAACTACATCCTCACCCAGGAAGTGGCGGAGAAAAAGCTGCGGCGGATGGCATACGAGAT
>DATMLR010000189.1:0-11780 GCA_035570015.1 Puia sp. | reverse complement strand
CGAAGACCGGAAATACGACGTCCCGATAGATCAGCGCGTCTTCAAGCGGAGGGGTGGGAATGGCGGATCTTAAGGGGGCCAGGACGTAGCCGGCTCCATGTGTCACGTCGCCGCCGAAATGCCCCGCTGTTATGACGGCTGCAAGCGGCAGGATGGCCAGCCATTTCTGTCTGGCATTGCCGATAATTGCGCTGTCTCTGCCAAGATAGAGCAGCATCAGGAGCAGCGCGGTCAGGGTCCCCAGCCATTTATGCCATTGAATGGCGGACCCTTCGTATGAGCCTTCGGCTGAGAGAAGTACACCAGCGAGCGCGGTGATGACAGCGGCGAAAGCAGACAAAAGAAGCAGTTGATGGGTGAAGAACGCGGGTCTTAGCCAGAGACCAATGGTATAAGCAACGATGAGCACGATGGGGAAATGGAGGATGAGGGGATGAAGCCTCCCCGCGACCTGCAACCAACTGGGTATGGAAAGGTGGTCTTCGAGGAGTACGAAGAAAAGCAGCATCGCATTAAGCGCGATCAGAACCTGTACGGGAGCGGGTTTCCATTTCTTCATGGGTGCATGCGGGAGTGTTACACCCGACGGAGTTTATAAGGGTAGACTTTTCCGGATGCCCATTGCGCGACGTACAGATTGTCGTCCCGGTCGATACAAACGTCATGGGGATGGATAAAGATCTTATCGGTTTGCTTCATGGGCTGGAGGCGCCCATCCAGATATTGGGGCTCGCTGCCGCCGATATTGCTGACGACCTTATCCGTCTTGTCCAGGATCGTTACGAATCCGGTGCCCACCGCATTCAAATCGGGCGACCGAAGCACCGCGGCGAAAAGATGATCGCCATGGATCACGGGCCGGCATACGCATGCCCCGGGGAGAGAGAGCACCTCCAGCAGTTTGCCTTCCCTGGTGAAGCGTTTGAAGCAGTTGCGCGTGCGGTCGGTGAGCAGCAGGGAATGATCTGTTCGCCGCGTGTCCCAGCAGATGCCGTGAGCATTGTCGAAATGGGTGTCGCCTTCCCCGCGGCCACCAAAATAGTTGATGAGTTTCCCCGTCTTATCGTAGTGCAGAATGTACTGTGCGCCGTAGCCGTCGGCGATAAAAATATCTCCATTCGCATCGATGGCGGTCTCGGTCGGTACAAATTCTTTGGTTTCCTTATAGATCCCGGCATCAAGCGGGGTGTCGATGGTGAGCAGAACTTTGCCGTCCATGGTGGTCTTGTATACCTGATGGCGTACGATGTCCGTAATGTATAGGAATTCGGTACCGTTTTCATCGTGGAGCGTGAGGCCGTGGGCGCCGGGAAAGTCATGTCCCCAGCTATCCAGCAGCTGGCCGTTGGTATCGTAGATCAGGACGTTGTTGTGGGTTTCGTTGGTCAGGAGGAGAATCCTTCCGCTTTTGTCCTGAATCATTTCATGGCAATCGTTCACGGGATAGCGCTGGGTGTCGGCCTTACTCCAGGCGGTATCCAGCGTGTAGAGCATACCGTTGTAGCCATACGTTTTTTGCCGGGGCTTGTTGAAGAGGTTTTTTGTAAGAACAATGCCGGTGAAGGCGAGGGATGAATTCCGGATGAATTTTCTGCGCTTCATGAATGGAATAGTTTATGGATAGAATAGTTTTGGTTATGCGATCAGGCCGTCGACGACCTTGCCGGCTACATCGGTCAGGCGGTATCGGCGCCCCTGATGTTTAAATGTCAATTTCTCGTGGTCGAGACCCATGAGTTTGAGGGCGGTGGCATGGAAGTCATGGACGTGGACGGGGTCTCTGACAATGTTGTACCCGAAATCGTCCGTTTCGCCGTAGACACCGGGCTGGATGCCGCCGCCGGCCATCCAAATGGTGAAGCAGCGGGGGTGATGGTCCCGGCCATAGTTATCGGGCGCCAGCTTGCCCTGGCAATAGTTGGTCCGGCCAAATTCACCGCCCCAGACGACCAGGGTTTCGTCCAGCAGTCCGCGTTGTTTGAGGTCGGTCACGAGTGCAGCCGATGCCTGATCGACGTCCTTGCATTGACCTCTTATTTCGGTTGGCAAGTTGCTATGACCGTCCCATCCCTGGTGGTAGAGCTGGACGAAGCGAACGCCGCTCTCGGAGAGCTTCCTGGCTAGCAGGCAATTGGCGGCGAAGGTGCCGGGCACTAGACAATCGGGGCCATACATTTTAAGGGTGTCTTCGGGTTCCTTGCTGGTGTCTGTCAATTCAGGGACGGCGGTTTGCATCCGGTAGGCCATTTCATATTGCTGGATCTTGGCCTTGATCTCCGGATCGCCGAATTCCTTATAGGAATCCGAATTAAGTGCAGCCACTTCGTCGAGCATCTTTCGTCTATCTGTTCTGGTCATTCCATCGGGGTCGGTAAGGTAGAGGACGGGATTTTCGCCGTTGCTGAATTGAACACCCTGGTGGATGGAGTCGAGGAAACCGTTGGACCAGAGTTTGGAGTACACTCCCTGGCCGTTGCCTTTGCCCTTTGACAGGAGGACACAGAAGGCGGGTAGATTTTTGTTCTCGCTGCCCAGGCCATAGCTCAGCCAGGCGCCCATGCTTGGGCGGTTGCCTTGCTGGGCGCCGGTTTGCATAAAGGTGAGCGCGGGGTCGTGATTGATGGCTTCGGTATACAGGCTTTTCACAAAACACAGGTCATCTGCGACTTTGGCGGTGAAAGGCATAAGTTCGCTGATCCAGGCCCTTGCCTGACCATATTGCCCGAATTGGAACATGGTGCCGGCGAGGGGGAACTTCTTCTGGTCGGCGGTCATACCCGTAAGCCGCTGGCCGTTTCGGATGGATGCGGGAAGATCCTCTCCCTGCATTTTGTTGAGCAGGGGTTTATAGTCGAAGAGGTCCAACTGGGAGGGGGCGCCGTTCTGGAACAGATAAATGATCCGTTTAGCCCGGGGCGCGAAATGCGGGAGGCCCACTACCGTCGACTCCTCTTCACTTCGGGAGAAGAGATCGGGAATCAGGAGCGAGCCCAGGGCGACGCCGCCGATGCCAAATCCAAGCCCTTTTAGAAAACGGCGGCGGTTAAAATGTAAATGGCGTTCCAGCAACTCTTTTTCCATGTCGTTGTCAGGTTTTAGTAATGGTCTCCTCCAAATTATAAAGGGTATCGATCACGCGCATGAGTGCGGCGGTTGTGATGGGATCGACGTTGGTCGCTTGCGGATATTCGCCGATGGCCAGCGTCTTCCGTGCGTTGAGCGGGTTATGCTTGAAGTCGGCTATCTCTTCCCGGTAGTATTGGGCGAGCGTGGTCATTTCCGCGGCGGTTGGCTTACGGCACAGGATAAGTCGAAACGCCTTTACGATCTTGTCGTTATCGGAAGAGGTTTCCCCTTCGAGTCGTTGGGCGAGGACCCGGGCGGCTTCCAGGACGGTGGGATCGTTGAGCATGACCAGGGCCTGCAGCGGCGTATTGGTCCGTAGTCGCCTCACTTCGCATTGGTCACGGTTGCTGGCATCGAACATCCCCATCACGGCCGGCGGCACGGTTAGTTTGATAAACGTGTAGAGCCCTCTTCGGTAAAGCGAATCGTGGTGGTCCTGGACATAGGTTGCCAGCACTCCTCTCCCTGAAGAAGCGGATTCCCAGATACCAGCCGGCTGGTAAGGTTTTACGCTAGGGCCGCCGATGATGGGGACGAGGAGACCGCTGCTGGAAAGGACGAGGTCACGGACGAACTCTGCGGGCAGGCGGGTGCGCGGGCCACGCGATAAATAAGCGTTCTCAGGGTCCTTTTCAAATTTCTCGGGTGTGACTCTCGCCGACTGGCGATACGCGGCGGACAAAACGAATTGTCGGACCAGCCGTTTGATGTCCCAGCCGTGTTCCATAAAATCCGCGGCCAGCCAATCGAGCAGTTGTGGATTGGTGGGCAGGTCGCCCTGCATGCCGAAATCGCCCGAGCTTTTGACGATGCCCCGGCCGAAGAATTCCTGCCAGAGCTGGTTGACGAATACTCTTGCGGTGAGGGGGTTATTAGGGCTCACGGTCCATTTGGCGAGGCCGAGACGGTTCCGGGGGAATTTGGTCGTGTCATAGGGCATGACCGCTTTCATCGCGGCAGGCCTTACCAGGTCGGTCGGGGCGTCATATCGACCGCGGGACAGGACGTAGGTGGGGCGTAGCGTATCGCGTTCGCCCATCACAGAGACCATTAAGCCGGCGGTATCGGTCGTATGGATGAAAGTAAGGTTGCTTCGGACATCCGAGTAATTAATGGCGAGTATCGGCATCTTGGCCGGTTTGGATACGCTGACGTCGCCTTCATAACCCACCTCTTTGGTATTGTTGAAGAAAGCGAGTAAGGAGTAATAATCTTTCTGTGGGAAGGGGTCGTATTTGTGGTCATGACATTGGGCGCATTCGATGGTAAGGCCGAGGATGCCTTTGCCAAAGGTGCGCGTCTTGTCGATGAGATATTCGATGCGGTACTCTTCGGGGACGACGCCGCCTTCCTCCGTGTATTTGTGGTTGCGGAAGAAAGCGGTGGCGAGAATTTGCTCTTTGGTCGCGCCGGGGATCATATCACCCGCGATCTGCCAGGTCAGGAATTCATCGTAAGGCATGTTCTCGTTGAACGCATGGATGACCCAATCGCGCCAGGGCCACTGGGTGCGGATATTGTCGTCCTGATAGCCATAGCTATCGGCATAGCGGGCCACGTCCATCCAGTGAACCGCCATCTTCTCGCCGTATTGCGGGGTCTTTAACAGTGCGTCAATTTGTCGCTCGTAGGCGTCGGCGCTGTTGTCGGCGAGGAATGCATCCATTTGCGAAAGGGTGGGGGGTAGACCGGTGATATCGAGGCACAACCGTTTCAGGAGACGTTCCTTATCGGCTTCTTCATTAGGGGTAAGGCCGAGCCGGTTCAGTTTGGAGAGGACAAAGTAGTCGATCTCGTTGCGCGGCCATTTGCTGTCTTTTGTTTGGGGAAGAGGCGCTTTAACGGGTGAGGTGAAGGCCCAATGTCTTTCGAAATGGGCACCCTGCCGGATCCAGTCTCTGAACAAGGATATTTCCTGTGGCGTAAGAGCGCCAAGATGGGAGTCGGTCGGCGGCATTTGGTAACCGGGATCGTCAGAAGAGACGCGCCTGACCATTTCGGACCGCTCCGGATGACCGGGGACTATTGCGAAGGCGCCTTTGGTGATCTTCAAGGGCGCGAGGGCGCTGTCGGGGATGTCGAATCGCAGATGGGCTTCCCGGTGGTTGGGGTCGGGGCCGTGGCATTTAAAACATTTGTCAGAGAGAATGGGTCGGATGTCGAAGTTATAGCTGATCTTTTCTGCGGTAGCGGTGTCGTTGTTGTTGTGCAGGCAGGAGGCAAAAACAAGGACGGCTCCTGTGATCAGGGTCGATATGGCAGCAATGCGGCGGATGGCAGTAGATTTACCTTAAAGATAAGATAAATCCGTTGGTTTTCATGATTTAAGAATGACGGAAGTTGAACGGCGGTAAGGGGCATTTTTTATTATCTTTAATTCCATGAGAGGTTTAATGATGGAATACCAGCTGACCCTTCCCACTATTTTGCGGAGGGCGGAGGCGCTATTTGGAACAAAAGAGATTGTTTCCCGGCTTCCGGACAGGAGTATTCACCGGTATACTTACCGGGACTTTGCCAAACGGGTGAAGCAGCTGGCTGTTGCGCTTCGTGGGCTGGGTGTTCAAGCGGGAGACCGGGTGGCTACGCTCAGTTGGAATCACTACCCCCATCTGGAGGCCTATTTTGCCATCCCATGTCTGGGTGCGGTTGTCCATCCGCTTAATCTTCGGCTTAGCGCTGAGGATCTTGCTTATATTGTCCGTCATGCGGAAGACAAAATCCTTATTGTGGATCAGGTGTTGCTACCGTTGTTTGAGAAGTTCAAATCGGATGTCAACGTTTCCGAGGTCATTGTCATTCCGCAGACCGGGGAACCCCTGCCTGAAGGGTATTTGAATTATGAAGAGGTGGTCGCCGGTGGTGATGCTTCGCTTTACGAGGCATTTGAAGGAGATGAGTATACTTCGGCGTTCATGTGTTATACTTCTGGGACTACCGGAAAACCTAAAGGGATCGTGTACACGCATCGGTCGATCATGCTGCATACGATGACTTTTCTGCTGAGTTGCGCCGGACTTGGCATCGCCGAGCGGGATGTGGTGCTGCCGATCGTTCCGATGTTCCATGCCTGCGCCTGGGGCTTTCCATATCTATGCGCCTTTGCGGGGGCGACACAGGTCTTTCCGGGCCCGTATCTGGATGCGGAAAGCCTCTTGCTGCTTTTTGAAACCGAAAAAGTAACGGTGACGGGAGGGGTGCCAACCGTCATGCTCGGTGTGCTGAATAAAATGGATGCGGACCCGCAGCGGTATAAACTCTACCTGCGCACCATTCTCGTGGGGGGATCGGCGTTGCCGCGGTTCCTGGTGAAGTCTTTTGACGAGCGGTATGGGATACAGGTGCTTCATTCGTGGGGAATGACCGAGATCTCACCGGGCGGGGCTACCTGTGTGATGCCCAGTCAACTGGAAAAGGCCTCCAAAGAAGAACAATACGACCGGGCGACGAAACAAGGACTTCCGGTACCTTTTGTGGAGATCCGCGGAAGAAATGAATTTGGATTGATCGCCTGGGACGGCAGCACGATGGGGGAACTGGAGGTTCGCGGGCCATGGGTTTGCGCTTCGTATTACCGGGATGCCGATCCGGGAGGAAAATTTACAGCTGACGGCTGGCTGAGGACCGGGGACATTGTCAGCATTGGTGAAGACGGATGTATCGAAATTAAGGATCGCAGCAAGGATGTGATCAAGTCGGGCGGAGAATGGATCAGTTCCATTGCGCTCGAAAATGCCTTGATGGCCCACCCTTCCGTACTTGAGGCTGCGGTAATTGCCGTTCCGAACGAGAAATGGTGGGAGCGGCCCTTCGCTTATATCGTACCGAAAGAGGGAAAAATTGTTTTGCCGGAGGACCTCAGGGAATTCCTTGCGGGAAAGTTTGCGAAATTCTGGGTTCCGGAGGGATATGAGATCATTGGGGCGATACCAAAGACTTCGGTCGGCAAATTTCTGAAATCCGCCCTCAGGGATAAATATCTAAAAGACCATCCGGGATTGGCTAGTCATTGATCGCCTGATAGACCAATGGCTTAAATTGTCTGTCTGCAACGGTTACATGGGGTCCCCACATTTGCTCGTAGAGGAGTACAAACATGTCCTCATTGGGGTCTACCCAATATGCTGTCGAAAATACGCCTCCCCAACCATAGCTGCCTGCCTGACTGGGAGTGTATTTGGCGCCTTGTTCGGTTTCGATGGAAAAGGTCAGGCCCCATTTGTTCATACCAGCACCTTCCCCAATATTCACGGTCAGGTCGCCGATCTGGTTCAAGGTCATCATGCGAATGGTGTTGCGGGCCAAGTATCGAACTCCGTTGTATTCGCCGCCGTTGAGGAGCATCTGGAGAAAGATGGCGTAGTCATAAATGGTCGATGACAGGCCGCCGCCGCCCGAGAAATAACCGGTCTTGTTTAGCGGGAAATTCATATCGAGGGCGCCGCCGAATACCGACGCCTGCTTTTTTATCCCGGTAGAATCTTCGACGAAGAAATTGACAAGCCGGGGGCCTTTGGCGGCCGGAAGGTTGAAATAAGTATCGTGCATGCCGAGGGGCCGGAAGATGCGTTTCTGGAAGAATTCCTCCAGCGTCATACCTGACCAGATCTGGATCAGATAGCCGAGCACGTCGGTGTTCAGGCCGTACATCCATTTCTCGCCGGGTTGGAACAGGAGGGGCAGGCTGCCCAGGCGGGTCATGGCATCGGAAAGGGATTGTACTTTTACGCCGACCCCGCCCGTGACATCATTCTTTGCATAGATTGCTTGTGCATCCGGGGTGCCGATTCCCGGATACCCGAGGCCCGAGGTGTGGGTGAACAGGTCATGGATGGTGACCGGACGCTTAGCCGGAACGCTGGTATAGCTGGAGTCTTTAGGATTGAAGGAGGCTAAAACGGTCTCATGGGCGAAGGTTGGGATGTATTTTGAAACGGGGTCGTCGAAAGAAAATTTGCCTTCTTCCCAGAGCATCAGGGCTGCGGCGGTAGTGATGGCCTTTGTTTGGGAGGCGATGCGAAAGATACCGTTTTTTGGCAGCGGTGCTTTGGTATCGATGTCGTTGTAGCCGTAAGCCTTGTAGAAAATAACCTTACCATGCCGGGCAATGAGGGCTACGGAGCCGTTGACCCATTTGTTCTTTACCCAATTGCTCATGGCTGTATCGAGACGGGTGAGGCGGGAAGCGGAGAAACCGCCTTCGTCCGGGGTGCCGGGAGAAAGGGTTTTCGGACTTTTCCCCTGAGGGTATCCATAGGCGATACATGCGAAGAGCAGGAAGAGCGTGGTCACATAGCGCGTCATAGTCGTTAGTTCGTGTTTTATCAAATATAAATAATTATTGGATATCTTTATTTCATGAGACTAAGAGACAAGATTGCCCTGATCACGGGAGGAGCCAATGGAATTGGTCTTGCCACCGCTGAGCGGTTTGCGAAGGAGGGCGCGAAAGTTGTCCTGTGGGATGTATCCGACAAGGGGAATGAGGTGGCGGAGCGGCTTAGGGGCGACGGACATGCCGCCATTTTCAAGAAAGTATCTGTCACGGATCAGGATGAAGTTGTTGCGGCGGTGGCTGAGGCAAGGGAACGGATGGGGCGCATCGATATCCTGATCAACAACGCAGGGATTACACGGGACAGGACCTTGCTGAAAATGTCGAAGCAGGAATGGGATGATGTAATCGCTGTTAACCTGACCGGTGTTTTCAACTGTACACAGGCGGTAGCCCCGATCATGAAGGAGCAAAATTACGGACGGATCGTCTCGGCCTCGTCGAATGTGGCCATTCGCGGGAACTATGGGCAGACGAATTATGTCGCGACCAAGTCGGCCATTATCGGGATGACGAAAGTGTGGGCGATGGAGTTGGGCCGGTATGGGATTACGGCGAATTGTATTGCGCCCGGGTTCATCCATACCGCGATGACGGATCTGATGCCGGAGGAGGTACGAAAACAGAGTATTCCGCAGATCCCGCTTGGGAGATGGGGTTACCCGGAGGATATCGCGAATGGGTATCTGTATCTGGCGTCGGATGAGGCGTCGTTTGTCAGCGGGATTTGTCTGACGATCGACGGCGGGGCGGCGAGATGATTTAGGGGCGAGAAGGGGCGAGGGTTTTGGCCGTTCGGAAAAAGAGCATCGCCGAGACCAAACTAACCACCAATACAATGGACATGGCCCATCGCAGAGCCTCGACACCCAGGCTTGGGGTCAACCGGTCGCTGATCATGCCGACGATCCACGGTCCAAAGCCCAAACCGATAAAGTTTAGTGCCAGGAACAAGACGGCGGAGGTAAGCGCACGCATGGAGGCAGGGACAAGGCTGTGAGCGACCGCAACGGACGGACCCAGATACATGCTCTGCAGGGCAGCTGTGCAGCCGAAGCAAACCACCGAAAGGATGTTGCTCTTCAGGTATAAGGCGCCGATAGCAAAGCCAATGGAAAGGAGGATCGCGTAAGCCGGAATTTTCAGATACCATTGCCTGTCCTTTTTTCCGAAGCGATCAGTCAGGGCCCCCCCGGCGAAAGAGCCTATTGCCCCGCCGATGCCGAGGGCCAGACCGAGTGCCCTGCCTCTTTCGGCTGGCGTCATGCCGTGGATTCTACCAAGGAAAGAGGGCGCCCAGTTGAGCAGACCATAGATACAAAACACAAGCAGGCTGGTGGCGATGGTTAGAAAAATAAAAGTCTTTTTTGAATACAGCAATTTCAGCACCTCCCGGAAGGTATGGGTTTCGGTTGGCGGTAGCGGGGAAGTCCCGGTTGACGGCAGTGCGGCGGTTCCGGATAGCGGTAGAGAGGCGGTATCGGATAGCGGTAGAGAAGCGGTATCGGTTGATCCTCTGCGTGGCTCTTTGACAGTGGCGTAAAACAGGAGCGAAAAAAATATTCCGGGAGCGCCGACGGCAAAGAATGCCGTCCGCCAACCGAGGCGTTGGTTGAGATAGCCCCCCATGATATATCCAATCAGTGTTCCAAAATAGATCCCGGTGGAATAGATCGAAAGGGCGGTTGATCGTCGACAGGGTGGGAAATAATCCGAGATCATGGCGTGTGCGGGAGGGCTGCCGCCTGCTTCACCAATACCTACACCGATGCGGGCAGCGGCCAGCTGGATGAAGTTGCGGGCCGTCCCTGAAACAGCTGTCATGATGCTCCACAATCCAAGGGATAGGGTTATTGTGTTTCTGCGGTTTGTTCTATCGGCCAGCCGGGCGATTGGAACCCCAAGGACCGCGTAAAAAATCGCAAAGGTGAACCCCGAGAGAAACCCGAGCTGGGCATCAGAGAGATGCAGATCTTTCTTTATGGATTCCTGGAGGATGACCAGGACTTGCCGGTCTATGAAATTGAAAACATAGACGATCGTCAGCATGAACAGAACATAGTTCCGGTAAAGGGTGCTGGGGGTGTTGCGGGTGCTGGCGGTGCTGGCGGTGCTGGGGGTTTGGGCGGGAGGCATTAGTTTTATTTTTCTGTGATCGACCGAATGACGTCCATGAACTCATCTTCGTATTTTTTGCCGATGCTTTTTGTCATGTCCAGGTAGATCTGAATACCGTGGTTTTGCTCATCGATCAGGAAAATCATGTAAATCCGGTGCTGAATGTTTTGGTCGGTATAGGAACATTTCTCCACCATGCCATTTTTATACGTCAGGGGACAATCCTTGTTGATAGGGAACATCGCCTCGTCCATATGTATTCCACGATGCGCAAATTTGGCCAGCTTATTTACGGAGAACGTAACGAGGTCTCCTTTGTATGAGGTCGCGTCTTCGACAAAAACCATGATCGCCGGGATGATACTTCTGTCCTGCGAATCGATAACCGGGTTTCGTTTAAAAAAATAGATCCCTTTGGCGGTATCTGTTTCATGCGAGGAGTGCCAGCTGCTGTCCGGGAGCATTAGGACAATGTGTGTTGTGGGGAGTTTGACGGGGAGTGTTTCCTGGGCTGAGGAGTCATAGGCGCCAAATACGATCAGGAATAGCAAGAATGGTCGCATGGTGTGGGGTCGTTTCGGAGAAAGATAACACAAAAATCAAACATCTTATTTGCAAAGTGGATAGAGTTTGCCGCTGTATGGATAACTTCGCTAAAAGTTTTTCTATGAAATACAAATTATTAGGAAATACCGGTTTGCGGGTCTCGCAGCTTTGTCTGGGGACTATGACCTTTGGCGGGAAGGGTTGGGCCCAGTACATAGGTAAGCTGGACCAACAGGCGGTAGATGCGATCGTCAAACGGTCGGTAGATGCAGGCATTAATTTCATCGACACGGCCAATGTGTATTCGGAGGGTTGGTCGGAAGAGCTGACGGGTCAGGCTATCAAAAATCTGGGCCTTAGCCGGCATCAGCTGGTTATCGCCACGAAGGTGAGGGGGCAGATGGGGGAGGGCCCGAACGACAGCGGGCTTACGCGAAAGCATATCCTCTGGCAAGTGGAAGAAAGTTTGCGGCGGTTGGGAACGGACTATATCGACCTCTACCAGATTCACAGCTATGATCAGCTGACGCCCTGGGAAGAGACGCTGGGGGTGCTGGATGATCTGGTCAGGAGCGGGAAGGTGCGGTATATCGGCGCGAGCAATGTGACCGCCTGGCAGTTGATGAAGGCGCTGGATATTTCCCACTATACGCGG
>DATMLR010000188.1:0-13206 GCA_035570015.1 Puia sp. | reverse complement strand
CCGGCTGGGGCACGTCGCAATATGCCGCTCAGAAGGCCATTATCGATTACATGATCGCCAATAATAAGCTGGACCCCTTCCGGGTGATGGGCAATGGCCTGTCCGGCGGCGGACAAGGCACCTGGAATTTCTTTTTGACGTACCCGACCTACAATGCGGGGATCATGCCCATGTCATCGGACCCTATTCAGTTAACCGCGTCCAGCACGGTGAACGAGGCGAAATTCACGCCTATCTGGAATATCCATGGCCAGCTGGACAATTCACCTGCCCCGTATACGGCTGCGCAAGTGTTGGCTGCCTTCTCAGCTGCGGGGGCTAACTATGTGGACCTGGATATGTTGACCCAGGGTCATGATACCTGGGACAGCACGTGGTCGATGGTGACTTTCTGGCCCTGGTTGCTGAGCAAATATTGTTCGAATCCCTGGACCCTATTCGGGCAGACCTTATTTTGTCCCGGGGTCACGCCCAATGTAACGATCGGGCTGGCGCCGGGTTTCCAGGCGTATCAGTGGGAGTTGAACGGGGTGTTGCAGCCGCAATGGACGACCAATTCGATCAATGTGACCGCAAATGGGACCTATAGTGCGCGGGTGGAGCGAAACGGCAACTGGTCGCTTTGGTCGCCTGTCCCTGTGGTAATCGGGGTCATGCCGCCGACGGTCGCGCCGCCGATCACGGTTGCGCCGGGTTTCAGCTCCGCTATCCCGGATGTGAACGGCAATGGGACGACCCTGACCGTGCCGGCCAACTATTCCACGTATGCGTGGGAAAAGTCGGGAAGCAGCACCGTTATCGGGACCAGCAATACGCTGCCTGTGAGCACGGCGGGTGGATATGATATCGAAGTGACGCAGCTTCATGGATGTTCGAGCAGTTTTGGGCCATTCTTTACGGTGATCAATGCCAATGGCTCCAACCCGCCCGATCCGGGATCGAATCTGATCGCGACACCGCTGGGTCTGACCTCCATCGTGCTGAATTGGAGCCAGAACCCCAATCCGGTGATCAACAATACCGGTTTTGAGGTGTGGCAACAAACTAAGGCGGGAACGCCATGGGTGTTAGTCGGCGTCACGGGTCAGGACATTGCGTTTGACACGATTAAAAACCTGACACCGGGTACGACCTATACTTATGAGGTCAGGGCGCTTGGCGCTACGGCGGCATCCAAGGTATCCAATACGGTGAGCGCGACTACCGGCGCTGACACGCAGGCTCCTACGGCTCCCGGCAATTTGACCATCACCGGTACGACCAATACGTCTATTGGTCTGAAATGGACAGCGTCCACGGATAATATTGGCGTGATCGGATACTATATTTACATCAACGGGGTAAAAACGTACTCCACGACGGGGACGACGTTTAGCGTAGATGCGCTGGTCTATCCCCAGTCTTATGATCTTGTCGTGAAGGCCTTTGATGCAGCGGGTAATCTTTCGGTTGCCAGCAACCAGGTCAGCGGAGAACCTGTTCAGACGGGTATCAATTATCAAACCTATCTTTTGACGACGCCTACCGCGCTGCCAAACTTTAATACGCTGTCGATAGATACAAGGGGGACGACCACGTCTATTTCGACGTTCCTTGCGCCGGCGTCCACGAATTACGGAATCCTCTGGCAAGGATATATCAAAATCCCGACGACGGGTACGTATAGTTTCCGGACGGTATCGGTGGATGGCAGTGAGGTCTGGCTGGGTAATCTCGGCGGGATCGGGTCGCCTTACTTAACAGGCACGGCTATCGTCGTCAATGATGGGCTGCATACGAGCAAGACGGTGACTTCTTCCGCGATGTCACTGACGGCAGGCGTGTACCCGATTGCCATCGGCTACTTCTATGGGACGGCTTCAAATGGCCGGGCATCGTTGACCGTGTCGTGGCAAACGCCATCATCGGGAACCAATTTCGTGACCATTCCCGGCAGCGCCTGGGGAGATGCGGCTGTTGCGGGACCGGTACCGGTAGCGCCGACAAATCTGGTGGCAAATGCACTTTCTTACAACCAGATCGGGCTGACCTGGGCCGATACCAGCACCATCGAGACCGGCTTTGAGATCTGGCGGTCGACGAGTGCTACTTCCGGATTTGGCATTGTTAATACGGTAGCGGCCAATTCGACGTCGTTTACCGATGGGACGGCTGCGCCCAGCACGCCATATTATTATGAGGTCAGGGCGATCGGGCAGTATGGGCAATCGGCTTATTCGGCCGTTGCGAATGCGACCACCCCTGCGTTGCCACCGGCCCCCTCCGTACCGTATAACTTCGTTGCGGTTTCTACCAGCCCAACTACGGCGAAGGTGACCTGGACGGACAGTACGGCCAATGTCACCAGCTACCAGTTGTACCGGTCAAACACCAACGATCAGAGTTATGTCCAGATCGCGTCTTTCCCTGCCGGGACGACGAGCTATACGGATGCCAGTCTCTTCTCCAATGCCATATATTATTATAAGGTGACGGCTACCAATGTCGGCGGAGTATCGGCTAGTCCGGCCGAAATCAAGCTCACATCGCAGGACAATCTTCCGGTCATTGCGAATATCGGGAACCTGAATGCCCGGTATGGGGCGACGACGACCGTGAATGTGACCGCTACGACGGTGAACACGGGCGGATTGAAGTTAACGGCTTCTACTACTCTGCCTTCCTTTGGTTCCTTTGTGGATAACGGGAACGAAACGGGTACGTTGACGTTCAATCCCACCAGCGGTAATGTGGGTACTTACAGCGGATTGTATATCGTCGCAACCGATGCGTACGGTGGTACGGACACGGCTTATTTCAGCGTTGCGGTGAACAATTTCTATTCACCGGTTATCGGCACCCTGTCGAATAAAACGATGAATGAGGGTGATACGCTGACGGTACCGCTCTCGGCGACGGATCAGAATACGGCCGATACGTTAAGCATCGGCGTATCAGGGGCGCCTGCCGTTTATACGCTGACACAAACCGGTAATGGTACCGCGAATCTGTTCCTCCATCCGAATTATGCGGCGGCGGGTACGTATACGGTGACGGTGACTGCGCATGATAACAATGGGCTAAATACGACCGGCACCTTTACGGTGACCGTGAACTATAAGAATCCGAATACGAAGATCTTCACCCGGGTATCCAACGGCGATCCGACTGCGCTGGGAGCACCCTGGAACCCGCTGCAGGGAACGACGACGAATAACCTGCTGGATTCCGCGGGCAATACGACGAGTATAGGCCTGTCCTTTACGCCTTCCACGTGGTGGAATACGTCCAACGACGGGTCTCCGACCGGGAATAACTCCGGCGTTTATCCGGATGTGGTTTTGAAGGATTATATGTGGTTTGGTGCCTACTATGGCGGACCGAATACGATCGGCGGGACAGTGACGGGTCTGACGGATTCCGTTTCAACGTATACGTTGACCTTCTTCTCCAGCAGCACGTATAATGGAGTAGCAAACAATGGTACGACGACTTATACGGTGGGATCGCAGACGGTATCGCTGAATGTGCAGGATAACCAGCATAATACGGTAAGCATTGCCAACATCAAGCCAACGAACGGGACCATTCCGTTCACGCTAGGTCTTAGTACCGGTACGGTGCTGGGCTATTTCAATGCACTCGTCATCACCAAGCAATACAACGACGGGACGGCTCCTGCCGGGGCGAGCGGCCTGACGGCGCAGGCGTCTGCGGGTGCGGTGTTGCTGAATTGGAAGGATTCGGCGTATAATGCGACGGGTTACCAGATCTGGCGCGCACCGGCCGGCACGGGCGTGTTCAGCCTGATCGGCACGGCAGCCGGCAATACGGCGACCAGCTATGCGGATAGCAGCATTACGGCTCACACGCAGTATTTGTATACGGTGGATGCCTACAATTCAAATGGGCATTCGGGGAATACGGATACGGCCAGTGTCACGACGCTGACCCGGTTGCCGAAGATCACGACTATCGCCAATGTTACCATGTCGGATACGAGTTCAGTCACTATTAACGTAACGACGTCGGACGATCCAACGGCGGTATTGACGCTGACGGCTGCCAATCTACCACCTTTCGCGTCCTTTACGGATAATGGCAATGGCACCGGTGTGCTGACCCTGACCCCGTCTGCTGGTACGGTTGGGGTGTATCCCAATGTGAGCGTGACGGTGGCGGACCAGTACGATTCGACTGCTACGACGAGCTTTACCGTGGCGGTGACGGAGCCGAATGTACAGTCGGTGTACCTAAACTTCACGGGTGGACCGGTCAGTCCGGCGCCGTGGAATTCGATAACGAGTTTCCCGCTTGCAGGGACGACTTTGTCCAACCTGAAGGATGGCGGTGGTAATCCGACGACGATCACGGCTACCTTGCTGGATGGGTTCACCCAACCGGGAAGTACGGGCTGGGTCACGGGAAACAACGATGCCATCTATCCGCAGTCGGTGGTGCAGAACTTCTTCTATCTTTACAACTCGAGTGTCAAGACAAGCAGGATCCAGATCAGCGGCCTGAACAATGCGATGCAGTATAACTTCGTATTCTTCAATAGCCAGTGGGATGGAACGCCGGGTATGACTTATTTCACGATCAATGGGGTGACCGATTCGCTGCAAGCGGACTGGAACATCAACCGGACGGTGCAGATCAATGGGGTCATACCGGTGAACGGGGTGGTAACGATTGGCGTGAGCAAAGGCCCGGCTGCGACGGTTGCCTATATCAACTCGATCGTTATCCAGGGTTATAGTCAGGCGTCGGGCACCTTGCTCAACCCGACCGGGTTGATTGCTACCCGAGTTACGCAGACGACGGTGAACCTGCAGTGGCAGGACCGGTCGGCGATCGCGACGGGTTATCAGGTCTATCGGGCCAGCGATGCCAGCGGTTCTTATTCACTGATCGCAACGCTGCCGGCCAATGCGGTGTCCTACCAGGACACGAAGCTCAGCAAGGGAGCCAACTATTACTATGTCGTGCAGGCGGTCGACGGCGCCAATGTTTCGAACTACAGCAATGTGCTGGCGGTGACTACGTATACGGATGCGGTCTATATTGCGATCGACAATGTAAACACCGCGCCGCTGCCCTGGAATAACCTGAACTCGCCCGGCGGGCAGGGTTATACCTGGAGTAATTTCCTGGACAGCACCGGTGTGGCCACCAGTATAGGTATGTTGCAGACCGGGATTTTCGCGGGCGCAAATGACCTGGGTGATCCCACGGGTAACAATTCAGGTGTTTATCCTGATGCCGTGCTGTTAAACCAGTATGTGCTGTTCCCCGGCAACGTAGGCGGTTTCACGTTAAACGGATTGGATCTTGCGAAGGTTTACGATATCACCTTTATGGGCAGTGAGATTTATGAACTCAGCGGTGACCAAAATACGGCCTATATTGTGAATGGGGATACCGTATGGCTGAATGCGTTATTCAATCAGCAGGCGACGGTGACGATGCGCGGGGTGAAACCGGATCAGTTCGGGAATATTTATATGCAGTTTATTTCGTACCAGCAGGCGATAGTAGGATGGTTGAATTCGATCGTTGTCGACGGCTACACGCCGGTACCGCGGAATGCTCCTGCACCGCCGAGTGTTGCAGGTGGTGCTCCGACCACGGCGATGTTTGCCAGCCCGACGGCCCTGGTGGCGCAGACAACGGTTAATACCGATTCGGTGGCCAGTGCTTATCCAAATCCGTTCCGTACGTCGTTCACGCTGCAGGTACCTGCGGAATTCAATAACGAGAACGTGGTAGTAGCGGTCTATGACTTGAAGGGCAACCTGGTCTATAAGAAACAGTTCGACGGACTGGTGCAGGGCGAGAACTACCTGATGATCGACGCGGACCGGAACTTTGCAGGGACCGGAACGTATATAGCCAGATTGATGTATTCGGACGGAAAGACGGTTAAGACGGTCAAGTTGCTAAAGCAATAATGCTCCGGCATTGATTGGATCATAGTATGCAAACAGGGGCTTCGGTCCCTGTTTGCTTTTTTATCGATTAAGGGTTAACTTTGACGGTATGGCAGAAAATAAAGAGTCTTCTCACGAACGATTCGTAACCCTTGTTATCGCCGGCATCATGATTACCCTTGTCCTCAAGATATTATTGTTCTGATCTGAATCGTCGTGAATAAAGAATTTACAAACCATAAGCGGAGAAGCCCTTCCAGGATCACCAAAGGGATGCAAAGCGTTTTCCTGGGAGGAAAACTGAATAACTGGGCCGGGGTGTTGTTGTTCGGACTGATCGCCGTCTCGATGGCTTTGGTGCTCGCGTGGAATATAAACCTGGGGTTGGGGGTGTTTGGTTTTGTAGTAGGGCTGGCGTTGATCATTGTCTGTCTTCTGAGCACGGAGAGCGCCTTTTATATCAACATGGCCTGTAGTTTTTTCATGTACCATTTGTCCAGGCTGTTATTCAACGATGAGGTGCCGGCGGGGGTGGTCACGGATCTGCTGATCCTGGTGCTATTGTTAAGTTTCTTCATCAAGGGTATTTCGCTAAAGACGAGTCTCAATGAATTTATTCGTTCGCCGGTCATCATCCTGATGGTGCTCACCTTCTTTTATAGCAGCCTGGAGCTCTTCAACCCGGAGGGGCATTCGGTAGAGGCCTGGTCGCAGGCGATAAGAAAGGCTTTTGAGGCTTTTGTTTTTCTGTTTATCGCCTTTCAGTTCTTTAAGGAAGAGGGAAATATCCGGAGGTATATCCGGGTGTTGTTCGTGCTGTGTGTCATAGCGGCCGTATACGGCTGTATTCAGCAATGGCACGGGCTTTTCGATTTCGAGTTTCGTTGGGCGACGGCGGAGCCGCTCAGGTTTGGCCTGTTGTTCATCAACGGTGAATTCAGGAAGTTCTCCACCTTCAATGACCCGACGTCCTTTGGTGGCATCATGGCGGCCTGCGGCATCTTTTTTTCTGTCCTGGCGATGGGTCAGCGGGATAAGCGCATGCGGCGGATCTACCTGGCAGGGGTTGTCGTGATGGTCCTGGCCATGGCCTTTTCGGGCACCCGTACGGCCAATGTCATGCTGGTAGCGGGCCTTGGGATGTATGGGTTGCTGACGATCGACAAGAAACGCACGTGGGTGTTCGCGTCGATAGGGCTTATTTTGCTGATCGGGGTTTTGTTTGCTCCCATATATGGTAACGGTACGATCAACCGGTTCCGGTCCAGTTTCATGAACAGCGATGATGAATCGTACAAGGTGAGGGTGATGGCGCGAGACTTTATCCGGCCGTATATGATTCGCCATCCTTTCGGCGGCGGCCTGGGTACTACCGGGAATCTGGGCCTGGTGCTGAATCCGACTTCCCCCCTGGCGGGGTTCCAGACGGACAGCGGGTATCTTCAACTGGCCCTGGAGACGGGGTGGATCGGGTTGATCATTGTTTGCACGATGTATTACTATATCCTTAGAAACGGGGTCAGGGCCTATTTCCACTCCGGAAACGAGGAGATGAAGTGGGTCTATGCGGCGGCCACCTGCGCGTTATTTTCCTATTATGTCGGGATGTTTGCGCAAAGCATGATCGGCAGTATCACAGATATGGCTTTTTACTACCCGGTGCTTGCCATTATTTTACGATTCAAATTGTCTCATAACACGTGAAGAATTTGTATTCCCCTAAATCAGTTTTCGCGCTGACGCTGGCTGTCGCCGGTCTTTGCGTCGCCGTTATCGAATATCAGGTCCTGGGGCGGACGAACGGGACTTTCTCGTATCCGCTGGATGACACGTACATTCATATGGCGCTGGCCAGAAATCTCGCGGTCCATGGCAACTGGGGGATAAGCCCACATGAATTTGCGTCGGCCTCATCTTCGCTGTTGTATACGATGCTGCTTGCCGGGCTGTTCAAGCTTTTTTCGGTTCATGTGATCATTCCGTTTGTTCTCAATTGCGTGGTGGGTGTTGTTTTGTTGGCTGTTGTACAGCGTTGGCTCCGCAGGGAGGGGATACCCGCCGGGGGCCAGCTGGGCATTTTGCTGGTCGTCGTTTTTGCGGTCCCGCTACCGATCCTGATCATCTGCGGCATGGAGCACACGCTGCAATGTTTGTTCTCTTTCCTTTTCGTATACGGATTTTCCGAATGGCTGGAAGGGTCGCTGGCGGATCGCCGCGGAAAATGGAAATTTCCCTGGCCGGTGGCGATATACGGGCTGCTGGTCACCTTCATCCGGTATGAGGGTTTGTTCCCTGTAGCGATTGCGTGTCTTATACTGGTCTGGCACCGCAAGTTGGGATTGGCGGTGAAGCTGGGATTTATCTCCGTGCTGCCGGTTGCCCTCTTCGGGATCTTTTCGGTCATCAGGGGGAGTTATTTCCTGCCCAATTCGGTTTTGTTGAAATCGGGTGGAGCTCCGATGTCGTTGAGCGGGATGCTGCAATTCCTGGACAATATCTTCATTCAGAAGCTAACGATCGTGAAGACTGACGAAATTCCCTATGGCACGCCCAGGCCGGGGATCAGCTTGCTGGCGACGCAGCGGCTTCTGATCATTCTGCCGGCCGTATATTGGATCTTCCTGAAATATATCCGGCAGCGGGTAGCCTACGGGTATATCCTGGGTATGCTGCTGGGCTGTACGATCCTACAGCTCTGCTTTGCGTCTACGGGTTGGCTTTACCGGTACGAGGCTTATCTCATTTTCTGTACGGTCGTGATCGCCGGCGTGCTCGTTTATAGATACGGGCGGGAGGTCATACGCGAAAAAACGATCGGGGCATGCCTGATGCTGGCCGTCGCATTGTTTGCTCTCGGCTTCCCCGCGGTGCTGAGAAGTACCGCCGCGTTTTCAAAGACTGGCACCGCCTGTGTGAATATCTATCAGCAGCAGTACCAGATGGGGCAATTCCTGCATACGTATTACGATAAGGACGCCGTTGCCGCGAATGATATCGGGGCGGTATCGTTCTTCACCGAAGGCCCCAATGTCGACCTATGGGGATTGGGGAATATCCAGGTTGCGCGCGCCAAAAAGAAAGGATACTGGACGGCTGATTTTCTGGACAGTCTTTGCCGGTCCCGGCGGGTCAGGACCGCTGTTCTTTATGATAAGTGGTTTAGCGATTCGCTGCTTCGCCGATGGACAAAAGTGGGAATCTGGCAGATCCGGGACAATGTGATCTGCGGGGATGACTCGGTCAGCTTTTTTGCTGTCGGGAGTGCCGATGCGCCGGAGCTGAAAAAGGATCTGCGGGAATACGAGCCCCGGCTTCCTGCGGGGGTGACGGTGCGCTATTATTAAAGATTACCTTTTTTCAGTTCGCTGACGGCGAAATCGCAGGCTCGGGCAGTCAGGGCCATATAGGCGAGGGAGGGGTTTTGCCAGGCCGAAGAGGTCATGCAACTGCCGTCGGTTATAAAGACATTTTTTACTTCATGCAGTTGGTTGTTCCCGTTCAGCACAGAGGTTCGGGGATCTTTTCCCATCCGGGCTGTTCCCATCTCGTGGATAGCCGATCCCGGGGGGGCCTCGTGGCTATAGGAATGGATATTGGTGAAACCGGCTTTGTCGAGCATTTCTTCCGCTGATGTCAGGATATCCTTCCTCATGGCCGTTTCGTTACTGTGGTACCGGAAGGCAATGCGCAGGATGGGCAGACCCCACTTGTCTTTCTTATGGGGGTCGAGGGTTACCTTGTTATCGAAATACGGTAATGTCTCGCCCCAGGCGCCGATCCAGAGGGTCCAGGGGCCGGGCCGGAGCAGTTGGTCTTTAAAGGCTGTGCCGAAGCCGGGAACCGATCCCTGTTCTTCCCATTCGTACCGGTTGCCGCTGCCCTGAAATCCAAAGCCCCTGATATAGTCTTTTTGCTGCTGACCGGAATTTAGATTACGGAATCTGGGGATATAGATGCCTGCGGGTCTCCGGCCGGAATAGTATTGGTCATGGAAGCCTTCGAATTGGGCGATGGCGCCGGTCCCGGTGAAATGGTCCATCAGGTTATGGCCGACCTGGCCGCTGGAGTTACCCATGCCGGTAGGGAACCTGTTTGACACGGAGTTCAGCAAGATAGCGGCGGTGGCGATCGTGGAGGCATTGACGAAGATGATCCGGGCGAAGTAATCCGTTACCTGATGGGTATGCGCGTCGATCACGCGGACGCCGGTGGCTTTGTCCTTTTGTGTGTCGTAAAGGATCTCAACTACGATGGAGTTGGGTAACAAGGTCAGGTTATTTGTGGCGGCGGCAGCGGGCAGGGTTGCGGCATTGCTGCTGAAGTAGCCGCTGTAAGGGCAGCCCCGGTTACAGAGGTTGCGGTACTGGCATGGGCCGCGGCCTTTCCATTGCTCGGTGAGGTTGGCGACGCGGGCAATGGTTACGGTCCTTTCCGGGTAGAGTTCCCGGATCTTCTCCGAAAAGTGGGATTCGACGCAGTTCATGTCCATCGGCGGAAGATATTTCCCGTCGGGCAGTTGGGCGAGACCTTCCGGTTTCCCGCTGACGCCAACGAATTCCTCCACGTAGTCATACCAGGGAGCGAGGTCTTTATAACGGATCGGCCAATCCACGGCGATGCCTTGTTTCGCATTGGCTTCGAGGTCGAGGTCGCTTAGCCGGTAGCATTGTCTTCCCCAGGTGAGGGAACGGCCGCCCACCTGATAGCCGCGGATCCAGGTGAAGGGGTCTTGCTGGATATAGGGGTGTTCCTTATCACTTACAAAGAATTGCCGGGAAGCTTCATTATAGACGTCGCATGTGCTTTGGACGGGATTATCGGCCTTATCCTGTTCGGTGATGTTAAGGCGGTGGGGGAATTGCCAGGGGTGCATCAGGGCGGTCGTGTAGTCGACTACGTGTTTCACGTCTCTTCCCCTTTCAAGCACCAGGGTCTTCAGTCCTTTTTCGCAAAGTTCCTTGGCTGCCCAACCGCCGCTGATACCTGAGCCTATTACGATAGCGTCGAAGCTGTTGGATTGTCGTGGATCTCCCATATAATTATGCATAAAAATAGCGATTTCACGTTATTTTTACAACTACTCAATCGGGCGGATAATAAATGAAAGTTTATTTTAAGAATTTAGACGGGATCAGGTTTTTCGCGGCATTGATGGTACTGCTGCAACATGCCTACGGCTTCAAACACGATTATTCGCCTGCCAGCGCTTTTCTCGAACGGTGCTTCTCCGATACCGGGAGAATGGGTGTCAATCTCTTCTTTGTCCTTAGCGGTTTTCTGATCAGCTATTTATTATTGGTTGAAAAAGACTCCACGGGCACGATCAGCTACCGGAGCTTTTATCTCCGGCGGATATTGCGGATCTGGCCGTTGTACCTGGGATACGGGCTGGTACTGACCTTTTTGTCGCCTTATGTGTTTGAAAAACTGGGCTGGTATAACGATACCGATTTTCCGACAATGATGCTCAATCTGCTGTTCCTTGTCTTTTTCTCCGTCAATTTTCAGATTGCGTTTGTCGGCACCAACCGGGGGATGTTTGAGATCAGCTGGTCGGTGTGCATTGAAGAGCAGTTTTACCTCATCTGGCCGCTCCTGATCAACACGTTCCGGAAGAAATTGAAGGTGCTCCTGGTGGTCATGTTCGGTATCAGCATACTTTCCCGGGTCTTTTTTGTTTTGGACCTGCCTATATTTTATCCGAATTGGCCGCAGGAGAAGGTATTGCTGATGAATCATCTGTTGATCTTCGACAAGCTGGACCTGTTTGGCAGCGGGTTGTTCGCGGCGCTGCTTTATAAGAACCGCAGCAGGTATGCTGCATTTTTCAGCCGGTTCTTCCGGCCATGGATGCAGGTATCGGTGGCGGTCATTGCCTTGTTGTATATGCTATCTATTATCAAGCCCGACAATGTGTGGTACCTGCTTTTTTGCGACCATTATGTGTGCGGTGCCCTGTTCGGGTATGTGTTATTGTCAGCAGTCGCAGAGAATTCGGTGTTCAGGCTGGAAAATCCGTTACTTACTACCCTGGGGAGGGTCTCGTTCGGGATCTACCTTTTTCATACCGCCATTTGCCAGCTGGTTTTGCTGGCGTTTAAGAAAGTGGTCGGGCATCCGGAGTGGCGCATCGTATATGATCTGGGTTATCCGCTGGCTTGTCTGGCGGCTACCGGGGTCGTGGCGTATCTTTCCTACAATTATTACGAGATGTGGTTCCTGAGGAGGAAAAAGCGGTTCGAACTGGTCACGACGCGGGTGTGAACTACCGGGTGGCCCAGGATCTTTGGCCCGGCTGCAGAGGGATACAGCCGTGGAAGCTTCCGGGTACATATAGGTAGGAAAGGCCTCTGGTGGCGCCGGCCTGCGAGGTGCAATAGCCCTCGACCGTATATTTCTTCAGCGTGGTAAAAAAAGACCGGCCCAGGTAAACTTCCTGGGCTTTGCCGATGATCCCGCGGTAAGGGGTACCTTTCATTTCAAAATAATTCAAGACGGCTTGTTGGTCTGCTGCGGAGCATCCTTCGAATGGTTTGTCGAAATGGTTCCGGCAGTAATGTGCCAGATCTTTGAGGCCATCGATAAACTTGTTGGTGGATTTCCGGTCGGCGCAATCGCGTATCATGACGATGATAAAGTCTCCGACCCCTGCTTCTTTGGCGCCGGGAGTATCGGTTGCGGGAATGATCGACCCGGCGAGTGCGGAGATGAGGACCCTGTTTTGTTCAAGGTATTGGAGGTCCGGGGTCTTCGTCCAGTCGTACCATTTATAGCCGCCCCAGGCGAGGGCAGCACCGGCGCCGGTGAGCGCTATTCTACCGATGGCTTTGCGTCTTTTCATGTCAGGCTGACTTTTGGCTTGGCAGGTTTGGGTTGTGGTTTCTTAAAGAAAAAGAGGAACCAGAGCGGGCCATCCAGCACGAGCAGGTTATAGAAAATGATCGGAATGGTTACGCTAAAGAAGATCCCGACGCCCAGCAGAATGAAGGGGTTATGGATATGCAGGAATTTTGTCAAGGATATTCTCACGAGGCCGGCGACGAAGACATGGGTAACATAAATATACAAGGAGTGATAGCCAATAACGCGCAGAAAGGATAAGGTATTCCAGGCCTGCATGCGAAAGGAGAGGATGACCATACTTAGACACCCGATCAGTGCGATAGCGAGGAAGGCAGCTTTTCCGGGTTCCGTTGGATGAGCCAGATAATAGATCTGGGTAAGGAAGAAGACCGGGGTGATGGCAAGCAATGTGTAGGGGTTCTTGAGAAAGCGTTGAGAAGAATCTTTGAAGAAA
>DATMLR010000187.1:0-6984 GCA_035570015.1 Puia sp. | reverse complement strand
GACCAGGATGTAAGCCGTTGGAATATGGAGCTGATCGGAGAGGGAGTCTATTACTTGCGGCGGTCGGCCAGCGGTGCGGAGCTCACGAAATACCATCTGGAGGCGAATATCGCATATTGGAATTGTGTAAAGGAGGATAGCGTGGAGAAATGGGAGAATATCCTTCAATTATATAACTATTTGCTGCAACTGGAATATTCGCCGGTCGCCGCGCTAAACCGGACGTATGCGTTGGCTAAGGTGAAGGGGAAGGAGGTGGCGTTGGTGGAGGCTTTGAAACTAAAACTTGAGGGCAATCCGTATTATTACGCGCTGCTTGGGGAACTATATGCCGGCAGCGATGACATGCGGGCCCGGGAAAGCTATTCAAGGGCGGCGTCACTGGCGAAGTCGGAGGCGGACCGGCAAGCGTTGAAAAGGCGAGTTGACTAAGATAACCTAATTAACTTCTGTTTTTTTTGCCTTACCCAGCGCGACCTTATAGTCATCGGGGGTACCCGAGATCTTCAGGTTCATGCACCGGAACTTCTTCTCCTTATCGCGGTATTCGATAGCGTCGACTTGTTCGGGGTCGACCTCTTCCTTCTTTTTACCAAACAGCATGTGAAAGCCTGCCTGGGTCACCAGCTTGAGTGGGATGCGCAGAAAGTATTCCATCCGCATGTCCATCGATTGCTGACCGGAGATCTCCATATAGCCCAGCGAAGAGTTGATGTTCATGTCGGGGATGAACAGGATCCCATTTCGGAAGGTCAGGGTATTGCGAAGGGTGTCGAAGCGGATCATATTCAGGTTCTTGTCCCCGAAATAGGAGGAAAGGGCCTGCATCGGCCCAAAATTGACCAGGACGCCATTGAGGATCTCGAGGTCGATGCGGGCATTGGTATTCTCCATCAGGGGTGTGAGGTCGGGGTGGACTTGCATATCGGTTTGGATCTGGCCGCTGAGAAAGCCGTGGAGATTCTTATTGATGACATAATCCTGGCCGAGGTAGTCCAATTTCAACAGGAGCTTTTCCATGTCGACGTCTTCGGCGTTAATCCGGCTGTGCAGCATGATCTTCTTCGCATCGGAGCCGTCGAATTGGGCGCTGGCATTGATGCTGCCGCCCGCAATATTCATGGACAGCGTATCGAGATAAAGATGCTGGTTGGCGGTCATCCGCCCGACAGCCGCAAAGTTCCGGATGCCGAGATGATTGCAACGCAGGTGACCGATATTGACGGCAGCGTTGAAGTCGATAAAGGGTATCTGGAAGATGTTAAATGCCTGGGCATGCGCGGATGGGGTGACCGGGCCGCTGGTTAAAATGACACGAGTACTGTCGGTCCGATCTTCCAGCGTCGCCACGGTTTGCTCTTCCTGTTCGGCCGATGCCACATAGCTCACCAGTTGATCCGCGTCGAGAAGGTTGGAGGCAAACCGAAGATAATTTTCCTTCTTTCTTTTCGCGGTATCTTTACCGGTATATAACCGCATGCTGAGATTGAAGTCGCTGTTGCCGAGCCTTCCCTTCAGCGTATCGATCTTCAGGAAATTATCGGTTCCGAATTTGATGTTGCCGCTGATACTGTCCAAGCGGTAGGGATGCTGCTGGAACGCCGCGGAGATATTAGCGATCCGGATATTGGCGAACTGGAAAACGGAATCGTAGCGGAGTTCTATTTTGGATCGAAGCCAGATATTCGAGCCCACTTCATTATAGATGTCCTTGGGCAGGTACTTCTGACCGCCGGGACCGACGACGTCGGCGATGGCCAATTCGTGAGACTTGAGGTCGAACCCGAGGGTCGTTTTCCCTCTTTTGACCTTTTCGAACCAAAGAGCATAATTGACCACTTTGGCACCGAACCGGATATCGCTGCTGTCGATCTGGCCGGCCAGATTGCGAAGCAGGAGAGCCGTATCGTTGATGGTGAGATCCCCGCCGAAATCGTGGAAGTCGTGCGGGTATTTTTTAAAGGATACGGAAAGGTCATGCACGCTGAGCTGACCTTTTGGTAAGGGCTGGGGATGGCGCAGTTCGTTGACCGAAGTTTGGAGGGATACCCCGATATTGAAATCCCTTAGTTCTTCCTGATCGGTCCGTTCCGCGGAATCTTTCGCCAGGAGCTCATGCAACACGGCCAGTCTGCTGTGTGCGTTGAAGTTGAGCGTAACGGGTTTTTGCTGGTTATGGAAAAGGGCGGGCAGGTCTTCCAGGGAGCCGTCGATGTGGAAGTCGGAGTGGCCTATATTGCAGACCAGCGAATCGAGCTTCACAAAACCGCCCTTCATGTTGGCGTGCAGGTTGAGATGGTCTACCGTATAGGGATAATCCGGGATGCGGAAGGTCAGGTCGCGTACGGTCAGTTCGCTTTGGATGCCTTCGGTCAGCTCGCTCAATTCTTTTTGTGGCTGGCTCAGGTCCACAAGCTCGTTGAAGTTCATCTTTAGCGTGATCCGGCCGGTAATCCGTTCGAGGTCCCGAATGCCCAGAAAGGCGCCGAAGAAACCAAGTTCGAGATCGGAATTGACCTGCATCTGGATCTTGGGGTCGGTGAAATCCCGCATGGTGAAATTGGCCCTGAAGCGGCCTTGGCCCGGACGCGCATAGATATCGTTGATCCGGAGCAGGGAAGTCTTCAGCGACATACTGTCGCCATTGGTATAGTAGCCGGTGAAGTCGAGGGAGTCGAGTTTCTTTTTAGTGGAGGTGTTGTGCAGCCAGGCATTGCGGCATGAAAAGCTTAAGTCGATGCGGGGCTGAACGCCTTTCTTGATCGGCCCTTTGATCGTGCCCTTGAAGTCCAGGAAGCCATCGTAACGGAACTGTTTCAGGTCCACCGCCACTTGTTCCGGGGCGAACGAAAATAGCTGTCCGAAGTCGGGGCGATCGCCGGCGAATTGGAGGTCGACGGTATTGTCATGCATCTGATCGACCGTACCGCTCAGGTTAAAAAGGGCCTTTTCCAGTTGCAGGTGGACTTCCGACAGGTTCAGAAGTTTGGAGGCTTTGGTATAGGAGAATTTGATGTCCGTAGTAACGTGCTTGTGTCTTAGCAGGGTCGTATCGCCTCGCCGGATGAAATCGACGACGCAGTTACCGTCGAGGGTGCCGTCCATCAGCTGATTGTTGTTTGTAAAGGAGGACTGGATCCGGTCGATATGGGTGAGCAAGTGTTGCCCTTCCTTCGGGTCGAGGTAGGAGACCTCCATGTTCTTCAGGACGAACTTTTGGATGTCCAGGTCCAGGTTTGAAGGTTTGGCATTCGTGGGCGTGGTGCTGCTGTCCGAGCGGATCTGGCTGGCTTCGACGATATTGAGCTGGCCGTCGGGTTCTTCGATGAGGTCGAGGTGGCCGTTCTTTATGGAGATGACCTTGACATTGTATTTCTGCTTAAGGATATCGGGAAGGCTGAAACCGGCGTAAACGCGTTCGGCTTCATAGATTGCTTTGGCAGAGTCGGTTTTATTGGGGAAAAATTTCACGTTTTGCAGGCCAATCGAGATATACGGAAAATGCTGGAACACGGAGATCTCGCTACCCTGGATCTCGAGACGGCCGGGGATCTTTTCGTTGAGGTCCTTCACGGCCAGGTGGACGATGCGTTCTTGTTGGGTGAAGAGGAGGGCGATCGCTATAACGATGAGGATCAGGAGAATTAGGGGAGGAAGCCCGATAAGGCGGATCAGTCTTTTTCGCGCTTTTGGTGTCATATCATAGAAACGTTAATTGGCCACGCCAATTGCAAAATAACGTCAAAAATGTGACACCCCCGCCGGGCGGGTCGACCCGAGTGGATGGGGCGGCCTAAATGTTTACGTGGTACGCGGTTATCGTCTTGCCAAAGAAGCCGGGAACGTAAAGCGTCTTTGTTTTCTGGTCATACCAGATATCGGCGGTATTCTTCTTCTCGGGTTTGCGATCGAGCATCTGTACCTTTCGACCGTCCGCATAGACATAAAAAACATTTCCGATCCATTCACTGACGATGAGGTCGCCGTTCCCTACCTCTTCAATGCCGTCACCGCCATTGGGCAGGTCGCAAATAACCTTTAGATTCTTCTGAGGGTCTGCGAGCAGCACCTGTTTACGTGCCAGGATATACAAATTCTTGCCGGAAGCTTTGAGGCCGTTGGCTCCGTCGAGGTTATCCATAAATAACGTCGGGACATCATTCGCGATGCGGTAGACCTTCCCCGATTTGCTGTCGGATACATATACGACGCCATTGTTGTCGACGGTGATATCGTTAAGCCCTGATTCACCCGGGACTGGGATCTTTTTGATGACCTTTCCTTTTGGAATATCTATTACCACGACGTCGCTGATATCGGCGACGTAGAGACGGCTGCCAAAGCGGCCCATACCTTTTGGAGCGTTAAGGCCGGTGATCCAGCTGCCGTTGTATTGTTTGCCGTCGGGGCTGAGGCGACCTACCCCACCCTTGCCATCTGCGTCCCAGGGTGCGCCGTCAACCAGGGAAACATACAGGATGTTGTTGGCGGGGTCCGGCAGGACAGACTCGGGGACAGCGACGACCGTATCGGTTTCCCACAATTTTGTCAGCGAAGGTTGTTGTGCCCGGAGTGCTGTTGTCAACAAGCAGGCGAGTAGACTGAATAAGGCTGGTCTCATGGTGATTTACATTTGGTGGGACAAGCAAATTAAAGAAAATGTATATCCGGGTGAAAAGATAATAACTAACTTTCTACAAAGTTAACCTATGGAGTTAAGGGCAGTAAAGACGTCGCTAAAGGATATCCAATCGTTTCGGTTATTGTATCTGCAGGAAATCAATGCCCAGGTCCGCTATAACGCTTGTCACGAGCGGGGTTGGACGGATTCCTATCTGCTCACGGCAAACGGACTTCCGGTGGGCTACGGGTCTGTCAAGGGGCAGGAGATCAAGGGCAGGGATACGGTGTTCGAGTCGTATGTGATCCCCCCATTCAGGTCCTGGGCCAATGAGCTCTTCGAAGCCTTGCTGCGGGCGTCGGATGTGAGGTTCATCGAATGCCAGACCAATGATCCCGTGCTGCCGGCCTTGATGTACGCATTCGCCGTCAATATCCAGTCGCCTGTCATTCTCTTTTCGGAAAGCAGCGTGACCCGATACTCGATCCCGGAGGTCGTTTTCCGGCCAAGGCAGGACGGGGATATCCTTTTTGAGCATCATCACGAGCCGGAGGGAGACTATGTTCTGGAAGTGGAGGGGAAGATCGTCGCATCGGGCGGCTTCCTGACGCATTATAATTTGCCGTTTGCGGACCTCTATATGGAGGTGACGGAAGGGTTCAAGCAGCAAGGGTTGGGGAGCTATATCGTGCAGCAGGTCAAACGGGAATGTTATCTGGCGGGAAGGGTGCCCGCGGCGAGGTGCAATATGGAGAATGTGGCATCAAAAGCAACCCTGTTAAAGGCCGGGTTGGCGATAGCAGGGTATATGCTGATGGGTGAGGTGAAAAAATAAATTATTCGCTCCGCAGGTTGATGGCGGCATACCCCTTATGGCGAAGGATGGTACGCCAGGCGATCTGGTGTGCACCTGCGGGACAAGGGGATATTTCGGGCGTGGGGACAAAGGTATGTGTTCCGGGACAATTTGAATTTGCATAGACAAATTGGAATGACGAGGATGGGTAATAGGCACGGGTCAGCGCTCGTCCAGGCGTTTGATAAAGTATTTGGGTAACTCTTCGTAACCCCGTCTTTCATAGAAACGGTGAGCGTCGCTCCGCCGGATGTGACAGTGCACTTCAATCCGGTCGCAGTTCCTTTCGCGGGCGAGCCGGGTGATGTAAGCCTCGAGTTCCTGGCCGATCCCGTGACTGCGCGCAGTATCTTTCACAACGAAGTAACTGATGCGGGCAAAGTCGCCATCGAGGGCGATCTGGGGAATAAAATGGAGAGAGAGAAAGGCGACGACTTCAGCATCGAGCTCATAGACCAGCATGACTTCGTCGGGATGGGCGGACAGGCGCCTGATCTTTTCTTCCATGGATGTGGGCGGGTCGTATTCCAGCTGGGCGATGAGGGCCCGGATGGCTTCGGTGTCGGTGAGTTGCGCGCGGCGGATCATGGTTGTACGAATTTAGTATCTTTAAAATACTTATGATACTTCAAAACAAAAATGCCGTTATCTATGGCGCGGGCGGGTCGCTGGGGGGTGCGGTAGCGAAAGCCTTTGCTCAAGCCGGAGCCAGGACCTTTCTGACCGGGCATCGGGCAGCCTCCGTTCAAGAAGTTGCCGATGAAATCATTGCTGCCGGAGGTAAGGCGGAGGTTGACGTAGTGGATGGGTATGATGAAGGAGGTGTTACTGCACATTTGGAGAAAGTGCGGCAGCAGGCCGGCAGCGTGGATATTACTTACAACGGCGTCGACATTCCGGTGATTCAGAACATTCCCTTGACCGAGATAGCGCTTGATGACTATGTTCGGCCGGTTATGCTGACCACCCGGACCCGGTTCCTGACGGCCAGGGCGGCGGCGAAGATCATGATGGAGCAACGGTCGGGGGTGATCTTGTCAATCACCGCGACGCCGGGCGGGATCGGCTATCCGTACACGGGAGGTTTCGCGGCGGCTTGTGCGGCGGTGGAGAGCTTGTCGCGAAATCTGGCTTCGGAACTGGGACCCTATGGCATCCGGGTCGTGAATATCCGGTCGGGCGGGTCGCCGGATTCGGCGGTGTTCCGAAATGCGATCGAGCAATTTCCGGATATGATGGAGGTTGTGCTGGGTGGGATGAAGGAGGATACGATGCTGAAGAAGTTACCACCTATGGCCGATATCGCCAATACTGCAGTTTTCCTGGCTTCTGATCTGGCGGCTTCAATTACCGGGGTAACGGTCGATGTGACAAGCGGGACGACGGCGGCGTTGAACTACCGGGTCAAGCTGACGACGTTTGGGCAGAATTTGAAGGCTTAATACCGGATACGGACGGTAATAGCGGTGTCGCGGTCGAGAGAGAATTTGGCGTCACGGAATTTGGG
>DATMLR010000186.1:0-11121 GCA_035570015.1 Puia sp. | reverse complement strand
CATAGCCGACGCCATCCAATCCACCGAAAAAGACCATAACTGCACCATCCGTACCCTCACCGCCAGTTGCTTCCAACCCGGTTTTCCCCGCCCGACACATCGCATTCTCTAAACCCCGAGTCACCTCCCCCCGAAGATTTGAGTTGACCGGTTGACCATTCCGATACGCAACGCCGTGTAGAAACCGCTCATCGAGCCGTTGCGCGGCTCATGTATTTTGGCCACAGTATTTCTGTTTTCGTTGCCTCCGTCCTGCTGTTGCAGAATGAGCGCACAGCCTTGTATCAGTTGGAACATCCATCCTGCCTCCAGCCCAAGAACCAATCTCTTCCGGGTCGTAGATACAACAATTTTTGGTTCCGCAAGCAGGCCGTCGCGATGGTATAGGACAGCCAGGTAATCCGCGTTGTAGGTGTACGTGTGAGTCCCGGTGCTGGTAGTCTTGGTTTCGGTCCACTGAGGATTTACCGTATGACTCAGCAACTGGAGAGTTTGGTTTTTATTGTCAATTTTGCCCAATTCCATAGGGCTGCCGAGGACTCCATAAAGATCGACACCCGGCATAATCCAAAATCGGTTTCGATAAAGGCGCCAAACTCGTCTGTAGCCCGCTTTAAAGTATCCGCCGTCGTCCGAGCTGGCATCTTGAAAAAGACCTATCCCGCCATTGATCGCATGACCCTTGCTGGTGACCTCGAAGTTCATGATATCACCCACATAACCCACCTTTGAAAAATTGCCGCCGAGTGAACCCAGAAAAACATGACCGCTGGCAACACCCGTTCCGGTAGGCGTGCTTGTATAAGGAAAGGATTCCACGACATTTTTGCCGGCATTGCGGGGCATATACGCCCCGCCGCTGAGCGAAATCACAAGGCGAACGCGCCCGGTATCCTGTGCAGCCGCTTGCCGAAAGAGCATGACAAATAAGGTGAAGGTTAGCAGCTTCATTAATGGCGGATGGTGTTTGGGCAAAGCTACATCTGGACGCCACCTGCCTTGGCTAACACTCGGTTAAAGCGCGGTTAACCAGTCGTTATTTCTACTTCCAACCCACGGGTATCATGTCGATCCCCTCCTTCGTACCCCCGTTATAATAAAGCGTCTTCCCATCCAGTGAAATGGAAGGTCCCCAGAGCATGCCCGCCTTCGAAGCCTCATTCACCTCTGGCCCCAACTTCTCGCCCGGCGACCAGCCCTGACCCGTGCGGTAACTGATATAAAGCGCGTTGTCGCTGGAAAATAAAATGTAACGCTCATCCGGAGCGATATACGGATCGAAGGTAGGCTCGTTGCCATTCAACACAAGCAGTTGGGGCTTTTCGTAGTGGTCACCTACCCACCGGCATAGGTAGGCGCGCATCCCCTTATTGCCATCCCGGTCGCGGGAACAAAAACAGATCGTCCCCGAAGCACTGATCGATGGACCATAGTTGACAAAACCGAATTCGTTGACCGGCGAATCCAGGTGCTTGGGTTCCGACCATTTTCCACCGGTCTTTTGCGACATCCACAAATGATTGCCAGTCTTGGTACTCCCATCGGAGGCAATATAAGGTCGGTTGGATACAAACAAAAGCCGCTTGCCGTTCGGCATAAGCGTCGGGTCCCAGTCATTGTAATGTCCCGCAAATGAAATCGGAATTGGTTTTGTCCAGCGATCACCTGCCTTTTTGGATAGGCAAATGACGCCCTTGTTGGCCAGATACACCGTCTTTCCGTCCGGCATAAACGTCGGAGTGGACTCCTCATTTGGAGTAGCGGCGCTGTCCTGCATAAAGACTGTAGATTTGGCGCCTTCAGCAATGGTAAGGCGAGTCTGGCCAAAGCCCGTTGTGACAAAAAAGGCGCTGAATATAGCAAGGAATATCGTTCTCATAGCCCTAAACTAGAGTTATTACCTCTATTCAGATCGGCCTTTCAACGACTCCAGCCAAATATTAAATGGATCCACACACTTCTTTGTGTTTCCCTCCAGCTCACGATAAGAAAGAATTGGCTGGGATATTAAATAACTGTATATTTTACGTCTAAACCCAAAAACGATGAATCTTTCAAGATTTAGCAACGCCCTGGTCTGCGTAGGGATGGTAGTTCTCCAAACCTCATGTGGATCCGGCGGCAACGAAAAAACCGCCGCCGCAGACTCCACCGCTGCAGCTGACTCCGCCGCAAAGGCCCAAGCCGCCGCCAGCACCATTGTCACGACGCCCCAAAACATGCTGGTCGTACATCACAAAGTGGCTGACTATTCCAAATGGCTCGCCTCCTATGAAGGCCATGATTCCGCCCGCCTCGCCGCCGGATTACACAATTATGTGATTGGCCGTGGTCTCGAAGATTCCAATATGGTCATGGTTGCCCTGAGATCCGATGACACTGCCAAGGCCATGGCATTTGTAAAAGATCCTGGCCTCAAAGCCGCCATGAAGAAAGGGGGAATTCTTGGCGCCCCAATGATTTCCTTTGTCACAGAAACCTGGCAGGATACCGGGAAGACCGAAATAACACTCCGCGGCAGGACCTCGTTAACGGTCAAAGACTGGGAAGTCTTTATAAAAGCATTTCAAGAGGGCAAGCAGGAGCGCATGGATAATGGTCTCATAGACCGGGTTGTCGGGCATGATCTGGACGACAACAAGAAAGTAACCCTTGTGGCCGCCATCGCCGATAGCGCCAAAGCCTTCGCATACTACAAATCAGATGCCCTGAAGAAAAGAAGGGAAGCAGGCGGTGTAGTCGGCGAACCCGTAAGATTTTTCTACCGGGTCGTAAAACACTACTAGGAACCCTTTTATCGGATCAGGATTACCGTCCCATTTCGCTCGACTGGCCGCCCATGATCGTCGACGGCCGCCGCCATCCAGATGTAGGCGCCCGTTACGGCCGGCTGCCCGCCTATGGAACCATCCCAACCGCTGCCGGCATCGGAGGTAGCAAATACCAGCTGTCCCCAGCGGTTATATACGCGGAAGTACTTCAGTTGGACACCGAACGCATTAACCTTGAGGAGGTCATTACGGCCGCCATTATTTGGCGTAAAAGCATTCGGGACGATGATACCCGTCGTAGTGGCTGCCCCGATGACAATCGTACCCGTCGCCGAACATCCTGAAGGGGTGGTCGCCACGACCGTATAGGTAACACTGGCCGTAATGACGGTGGTCGGGTCCGCAATATCCGGATCGCTCAGACCCTCCCCCGGCGACCAAACATAGGACGTAAACCCGCTGCTGTCGACATCCACCGCATTCAGTTGTAAAGGCTGACCGATCACCACCGCCGTATCATTGCCCGCTGAAACCTTCGGCGGCAGCGTCACCACCACTGTAGTCTCAGCTGAATCGACCGATGAACAACCGTTCGCACCTTTTACTTTGAGATGATACGTGAGAGTCGACACAGGCTGCTCCACCATCGGATCGGGCGAAGTCGAATCACTGAGATAAACAGCCGGCGACCAAACATACTGAACACCTCCGCTCCCCTGCAACTGCACCGATTTCCCGGGGCACATAGTATCTGACGCTCCCGCGACGGCTACCGGCGCCGGTAACACCGTCACAACTACACTCGCCGTGTCAGCACATCTCCCCGTTGTAGCCGTCACCGTATAGGTTGTCGTTGCTGTAGGCTGTGCTACCGGTTCGGCAACAGTGGCGCTGCTCAGCCCGTCGGCAGGCGCCCAGGTAAAGCCGGCGCCATTGGAAGTGACCGGCAGCGTGACACCCACTCCCTGACAAGTGGCAGGTACCGAACCTGCGGTGACCGTAAGCGTATCCGTTAGCGGCACAAGCACCGTCGTCGAAGTCTGGCACCCATTACCATCCGTGATGGCGATGCTGTGCGTACCCGAGTCAAGACCCGTCCAACTCGTCTGCCCCGCATTAGACGCCCCTCCATCCAGTGAGGCATTAAAAGGCGGCGTACCACCGGTGGTCGTGATCTGTATAGTGCCGTTATTATTAAGACAGCTCGTTGCTTTAGGGATAGCCGCAATCTGCGCGCCCTGAATATTCTCGATCGCTGCAGGTATCACCGCCAGGTTGCCGTTGGCATCCTTCACCGTCACCGTATAATTGCCCCCCGCCAGGCCCGGGAACTCGTTGCCCGGCTGATAGAAATTCCCCGCACTTATGGAATACTGATAGGGAGACGTACCATTTGACGCAGCGACGGATATCGATCCGTTGGAATTGCCACAGGTAGCCGATTCAGTATTGACACTCAGGTTGATACACAGATCCCCCACCGCGACCGTCGTTTTAGCCGTCTGGCCATGACTGTCGGTGGCCGTCACCGTATAATACCCGCCCTTCAAATTGGTGAAGACGCCCGAAGGTTGAAAATTCACGCCGTCGATACTATAGCTATAAGCAGGAAAGCCATTCACCCCCTGGGCGGTAATACCACCCGTCGATAGATTGCATTGAGAAGCGACGGCCGTCGCAATCGCGGAAAAACAAACCGCTGTCACATTCCCGGAGCCGTAGGTAACAACGCCATGCCCATCCTTTACCAGGATCGTATAGGTACCCTTTGCCAGGTTATTGAATGTCGCTCCTGCCTGGAAATTTATCCCATCGATGGAATAGCTTAAAGGAGGAATACCGCTCGCTCCTGTAACGGTCAGCGTGCCCGTATTTCCACCGCACTGCGAAGGGGTCTGCGAAGTAGTTATCGCGCAATCATTGGGAAAGGTATAGGTGTAGGTACTTTTCAGGCCCGTTGCATCTTCCACCGTCACGGTATGCTCGCCGGAAGAAAGGCCGGAAAAGCCGCCCCCCGCCAGCGGCCCGAAAGCCCCGCCGTCCAGGGAATAAAGATACGGCGCCGTACCTCCGGATGTATTGCCAATCTTTATCGCGTTGTTGTTACCGCAGCCAGGAGCCGAAGGGGTCACGCTCATCGCCAGTGAACAATTGGTCCCAACATTCACAAATTTTACCGGAGCCCACAATTGGAAATCCGCATAAGATACCCCGGTCGCCGACCATGGCGCCGTAATGCAACCGTTGGCGTCCTCGATCAAAATGGGGTAAGAGCCCGGGGCCAGATTACTGAAGACATTCCCGGACTGAAAAGAAACCCCATCATTGATACTGTATTGATAGGGCGGCGTTCCACCTGCCGCCGTCAGGGTCACCTGCCCGTTGTTGGCATTGCAACCCGTAGCATTGACAACGGCGGAGTTAAAATAAGGAAAAGTCCCGGGACCGGTCAGCACCACCGAAGTGGTGGTTTGTTTCCCTTTGTCATCTCTGACCGTGAGATCATAGGTGCCCGCCGCCAGCTCTCCGAAGACACCGGTCGAATTGTTCTCCCGGGCCGCATTGCTGACGTAACTATAGGGTGGCGTTCCCCCCGTTGCAGTCACAACAAAGCTGCCATTGTTATAAGCACAGGTTGGGTTGGTTATAGCAACCGTGACCACGGGCTGCCCCACACACAACCCCGCCGGCAGCAGGAATGCCGCGAAAAGGATACGGGAACAATTTTTTGACTTTACCACTAATTCCCCAATACAACGCCCGTGCCAATTCCAGAATTAATCACTATATTTGAATATATTTCCAACTCTCCCGGTTCTTACTCCACCAACGACATCTTTGTGTGCGCAAAAAAACATGTAATCTGTAACACATGACCAATAGCCATTTCAAAACCGCATGGAGGAATCTATGGAAGAGCAGGGTCTCTTCTTTTATTAATGTCATCGGCCTGACCATTGGTTTGACAAGTTTCATCCTGATCGCCTTGTACATTTTCGATGAACTTACTTTTGACCGGCTTCATGAGAATGCTGATAACATCGTCCGCGTTGTTGAAAGCAAAACATCCCAGGAGGGCAAAACCGAAAAGAGAGCCGGCACCGGCTTTCAGGTCTCAGCAAGAGCGATAACCGGTTTCCCCGAAATCAAGGACGTCGCGCGCCTCTCGCAGTATTGGCGTCCCAGCATTACAACAGGCGACAATAAGGCAAAAGTTTTCCATGAGGATTTCATAGCCGGCAATCCCGGTTTTCTAAGGGTCTTCAGCTTCCCTTTGTTGTATGGCGACCGCAACAGCGCACTAACCGAACCAAAAACCGTCATCCTCACCGAATCAACAGCAAAACGCTTTTTTGGAGCAGCAGACGTAGTTGGAAAACGATTGTTCTTCGACAATGATTCCGTTCCTTATAAAGTAACGGGGGTTCTAAAAAACTTTCCCGTCAATTCAAGCATTTCATTTAATCTCCTGGTGTCGGAAGCTTCCATTCTGAACAACCCAGGTGCGAAGGACTGGGTCGCTAATGACTGGACTTCCGGCGCTTTCGCAACTTATTTTTTACTAAACGACCGATCGGATATCCCCGCCGTAAATAACAAATTGGACAACCTTATCGCCGCAAATCATGCTGCCGACCCGGACGTTAAGAGTAATGTCCGGTTACAGCCATTGAAAGATGTCCATTTTTACTCGGGTGATATCGAAGGTAATTCCGGCAAAAAAGGGAATATCTCCTATATATACGTTTTTCTTGTTGTTGCCTGCTTCATTGTTTTGATCGCATGCATTAATTATATGAACCTCTCCACCGCGCGCTTTACGGACAGGGGAAAGGAAATCGCCATCCGCAAAGTATCTGGCGCATCAAGGGCGACGCTCGTGAAACAATTCCTTGCGGAGGCCTTCCTGGTAATTATTCTCTCTGTTTTCCTTTCGCTGGTACTCGTAAACATTTTATTACCCGTCTTCAATTCATTTACCCAAAAACACCTCACCGTCAACATCCATACCGATTACCGGATCTGGATCGGGATTTTATTGGTCATCGCAGCGGTTACCTTATTGGCAGGTCTCTATCCGGCCTTATTCCAATCGGGTCTTAATCCCCTGGCATTGTTAAAAGGCAAATTCAGATTGAGCCGGGGAAATATTTCTCTGCGCCGCTCGCTGGTTGTTTTCCAGTTTATGGTTTCAATCGCTCTTATCGCGGCCACGATCATTATTTACGAACAGATGCAATACGTAAATAAGAAAGACATGGGCTTCGACAAGGAAAAACTCGTAGTGATCGATATCAACAGCGGCAAAATCCGTCGCAGCGCCTCCACAATTGAAAATGAATTTGTGAGGCTTCCGCAAGTGAAGTCGGTCACCGTAACGACAAGAGTACCCGGCGAATGGAAGATCATCCCTTCCGTAAAGGTCAACAAAGGCAACAGCAACGCCGCCGACGGAACGGACATGTATTTCTTCGGCGTGGATGGTCAATTTCTTTCCACTTATAATATAAAATTATTAAAAGGCAGAAACTTCTTTTCGACAGACAAATCAGACTCGAATGGCGTGCTCCTCAATGAAACCGCCGCCAAAGCGCTTGGGATAACGGATGCCCTGGGTCAAACGATAACCATCCCATCCGCAAAATTCGGCGGCGATACCCGCGCCGGACTCGACAGACCCTTTACCGCAACCATTGCCGGTATAGTGAAAGATTTTAATTTTCAGTCATTGCACGAGGCGATTGCCCCAATGGTGATTGGCTTCAAAAATAATCCCCTGCAGGGTATTGACTTTGGCTATTTAACCGTGCGACTTTCGGGCGGCGACTTTAACGCCACCCTCAAACAGATGGATGCCATCCTGCACAGTGTGGACCGGGATCATCTATTCGAATATCATTTTCTGGATAAGCAATGGGAGCTGCTGTATCGTGAAGATAAAACGATGCAAACCATTTTTCTTGTTATCGCGCTGCTCGCCATATTCATCGCGGTCCTGGGATTGTTGGGGTTGACCATTTATGCGGCGCAACAACGCATAAAGGAGATCGGGATCCGCAAAGTATTGGGTGCAAACGTCAGTACGATCGTCCTGATGCTTTCAAAGGATTTCTTAAAGCTCGTCCTCATCGCAGCCGTAATTGCCGTCCCGATTGCCTGGTTCTTTATGCAAAAATGGCTTGAGGACTTTGCTTACCGGATAACCATCAGTTGGTGGGTATTTGCCTTATCCGCATTGGCGGCAACGATCGTCGCCATGGCGACGATCAGTCTGCAAGTATTAAAAGCAGCAATAGTAAACCCCGTCAAGAGCCTCCGCGCCGAATAAGCGTAAATCCTACATCTTCTGCTCGAATTTGTCCGCGGTCAGCCGAATCCTTTGGTCGGGCTGACCGTCCATCACTGCATTTAGGATCACCTTTCCGGCCTTGCCTTCGATAGTAACAGTGAAGTGCTGGGTTTCGCCTTGTGGATTGGTGAGCGTTATTTTCATTCGCGTCTTTCCATCTTTGTAGGGGGTGGACCAGCTACAACTGATGGAGTCCACTTTGCCGGTCATCGGGGCTTCATCTGGTGGGTTGACCTTAAAGGTGGTTTTGTCGAACTCGATGGTAACGACGCCATCGTCGCTTCGTTCAACGCTGCTGTCGGCGGCCAGGTGTTCGGTTTTCGAGGCGGTGAGGATGGTCATTTTTTCGCATTGGCCATACCCCGTCGAGACGGCGGTCAGCAATACGGCGCCTACCAGGAATTGTTTCATATTTTTCTGAATTTGTTTAGTGCCTATATGTGACGCCATCGACAAGCCGGAGGTTACAACCCCAATTGCTTTTTTACCAGGGGTAACAGGTCATCCCCCTCCGGGGCTATGAGGACGAAGTCGCGCCGCTGATCCTCCGTGCCGGTCGCCTTCTTAAAGACGTAAGCATACCCATTCGCTTTGGCCGCAGCCGCAACCGCTTCCTGCGCCTTGGCAACAACGGCTATCGTCAGCACCTGCTGCATGGAATCCAGTTTCGCCTTTGCGTCCGCTTTGAACGCCCCTTCGTCCTGAATGATTTTTTGCAGTACCCGCCGATGAGCCTCCTTGGTGGCAGCATCCATCCCGGCGGAATCGTGGAAAAAGGCGTCCCGCTTCGTAAAGAACTCCTCCTGAAAACCTCCGTCCACCCTGGAAAGGGAGTCGCCATACACCTTCATGGCCTGCCGCGCTTGCCTGGTTTCGGTCATGACTGCGATCAGCTCATCCAGATTGATATACCCGATCTTTTTCTGGGCACTCACAACAGTCGATAGGAAAAGGGATAGGGATAAGACCAACAGGCAAAAAGAAAGTTGCTTCATTATGAGATTTTTTGTTTTCAATTAATGCGGATGTACCCGATCCGGAAAGGGCGGCACAGCCGGAATTTCATTTCCCTTTGGCAACTGCGCCCGGATAACCTCGATAGCCTTATCGAGCTGGTCATCAATTCCCTTATATTCCCGCGCCGGGTCATTGTCTACTACGATATCCGGGTCTACCCCGTGGCCTTCGATTACCCAATCTCCGTTCGGCCCAAAACGTGCGAACTCCGGCTTATTCAGGAAGCCCCCGTCGACAAAGGGCAAAGTTCCGCTGATGCCGATCACCCCGCCCCAGGTCCGGCGGCCGATGATGGTGCCGAGCTTGTAGGTGCGGAAACGAAACGGAAAGATGTCCCCGTCGCTGGCGGAATACTGGTCGGTCAGTAGGACCTTCGGACCGATATTGATGGCCGGGTCCGTATGCGCAACGGAATTCCGGGCAAAATCAAAAAATACCAGGCGCTGGGAAAGCCGGTCCGCGATGATCGGCGAAACGAAACCTCCACCGTTGCCGCGGTCGTCGATAATCAGACCTTTTTTCGTCAACTGGGGCCAGTACAACCGCATGAACTGGTCGAGGCCCCCGACCCCCATGTCCGGGATGTGGAGGTACCCTACTTGACCGCCGGTCGCCGAGTCGACATAGGCAATATTGTGTTGTACCCAGTCATAATAATACAACGGCTCCTCGTTGTTGATGGGCCGGACGATCACGGTGCGCGCGCCGGCGGGCGTGGGCCGGTCATTGAGCGTGATCTGGACCTGTTTGCCGGCCTGGTCGAGCAGCAGCGCGTAGGGGTTGTCAATGGTGTTGAGCGGGACATCGTTGATAGCGATGATATAGTCCCCGGTATGGGCGTCCACGCCGGCCTCCGTGAGCGGTGAGCGCAAGTTCTGATCCCAGTTGGCGCCCTTAAGAATGCGTGTGATCTGGTAGTAGCCCGATCCGTCCCTGCGCAGTTGCGCGCCCAGCAGCCCGGTATTGACCCGGGGCACCCGCGGCTCGTCCCCGCCGCCGGTATAAGTGTGGCCGTTGCTCAGTTCTCCGATCATTTCCCCGATGAGGTAGGTCAGGTCTTCCCGTCGGCCGGCGGAGGCCACCAGTGGCTCGTATTTTTTGTAGACAGCCTTCCAGTCTGCCCCGTTCATGGTGGGCGAAAAGAAGAAGTCCCGCATCTGCCTCCAGGCCTCCGTATATATTTGCTGCCATTCCGCATGCTTGTCGACCAGCAGCTGCATATTGGTGAGGTCCACGGCCTCGTCGGGCTTAAAAGGGGAGGTTCCCATGCCGGTAACGTAGAAGCGGCTCCCTTTTCTCAGCAGGATTTTGTTGTTGTCGGCGGAGACGATGTAGTCGTCGAAGGCGCCCAGGTCGGTTTCCTTCCGGTCCTTGAAGGAGTAAGTCAACAGATGGGTATCGTTGTCTCCAAATTTTAGGTAATAAACGTTGTCTCCCTTGCAGTAAATGCTGCCATAGTTGCCTGGTTCTATAGGAAGCGACAGTATCCGGTCCCCGATGCCCTCAAGGTCCACCTTCGAACCCGTGCCTCCCCGGTCCACCTTCGACCCCGTACCCCCCGTGTCCATCTTCACCTCATCATCCTTTGGCGCGAGCGGGCTGGGCGTATTCACGGAAAGTGGAATGAGATAGACTTTGGTCGTATTGAGGTATGCGGCGTCCAGCTCGATATTGCTGAAGGTGGGGTTGAAGTCCCTTGCCGAGACGAACAAGAGGTATTTCCCGTCCCTGGAAAACACAGCCTGACCCGATCGGTACCAATATCCGGTAACGTCCGCACGCCGTCCGGTCGCCACATCAAACAACAGGACGCGCTGCATGCCGCCGGCGTCAGGCTTGTCGTAAACGACCCACTTGCTGTCGGGGCTCCAGTTGTAGCTCTGGATCGTCCCGGCGTCGCTCGTGTCGATAACCGCTTGGCGTTTCGTATGGACGTCGGTAATGTAGAGACCCTGCCTGCGGTCGCTCCAGGCGATCCTGCTC
>DATMLR010000185.1:0-18052 GCA_035570015.1 Puia sp. | reverse complement strand
GTTAAAAGCTACAGTATTCCACGAGCCGTAATAGCTGTAAGTCTCTTGCTCAACTTTGTGGGTTAAATAATGCTCCTGTATCCAGCGTGCTCCAAGTGGGTGCAAGCCAATAGAAAACCAAAAGCTAATGAACAAGAAGCCGATTGCATGAAATCCCATAAAATACCATATAGCGGCAGTAAATGCAGCTTGTAGCAGGAAATTGGTAATGATCCAACCATCAACAGGATGTATCTCTTTTAAGCGTGATAAGCGGAATATCTGGAATACAGGAAAAAACAGCAGCCATAACATTTTACCCAGAAAGTAATTATTGATGAGTTTGGCTTCCCATTTGTTAGGCAAATCGGCATCCAACTCATGCACACCCTGGAAAGAGTGGTGTTTGATATGATAGCGTTCGAAGGAGATGGAACTGGGGAAGAGTTGGGGCAGATTGGCCAGAATGCCGGCGAGCCGGTTGGCTGCGCGGCTTTTGAACAGCAGGTGGTGGGCGCATTCGTGGATCATCACAAAAAGGGAGTGGTCGGCAAATGCTCCAAGGAGGTAGGCGGCGCCGAAGATCAGCCACCAGGAACTGTCTTTAAGCAGCCACGCCAGCGTAACCTGGAAAAGAACAAGACCGAGGACGGCGAAGATGGTGTACTTATTTTTACCGATGAGTTCCCGGACTTCGGGATGCTGCTGAAGGATTTTCTTGGTGCGGAGTCGATGAGGCTCTTGCTTTTCGGAATACACAAAATCAATTCTTTTGGCCATAGGCTATTATCCCGTTGTAGTTAGGAGGCGGTAAGTTACTAAAAAAATGCATTCGGGGTTGAATTGGCGGGGAATCTGGATAGAACGGGAGGGGCCAAGATCAAAATTTAAGTAGTTTCTTAAGGTTTTTTTCGAGGTAAGTTCCTAAAGTACTAATAACCACGATCAAAATTCCGGCATATGTCCTATAGGGTTGTAGCTTTGGTTTTTCATAGGATAAGGTTTAATGGTTAAAAAACACTTTGATTAGTACCCCCTGGTATTCCTACCGGGGGCTTTTTTTTGGGCCCGCGCCCAGCCTTTCGGCGGGGTCCGAGGAGGTGCATATCATCCATCCAGTTAGCCATCAGATGCGGCCAGTCCCGAACCGCTTTCAAATTACTCCGGTAGCCCATGTTGAATCCATGGTTGCCGCCGGAGAGGATATGCGCTTCAACGGGCACTTTAGAGGCTCGGTATTTGTCAAGCAGGCTTAGGATGACCGGAGAGGCGCCCTGGTCATTGTCGGCAACGATCAGGAAGGCCGGCGGGGCGTCTGCAGGGATGACCGCAGGAATCCCAAGCGGGCCCGGGTAGACCAACATTTGAAAATTCGGCCGGCCATTCAGCCGGTCGATGGGGTCAGGAGCATTTGGATCGCCGGCGCCTGACGTATAAGCGACAAGTGCTGCCGTCTCGCCTCCCGCTGAAAAACCAAGTGTACCCACGCGTCCCGTATCTATATTCCATTCTGCCGCTTTGCTGCGCACAAGGCGCATGGCCCGGTAAGCATCCTCGCGGGTCTCTTTCTCAAAACTATAAATGGCAGAGTCTTCCCGGAACAGCCGGTATTTCACGATTATAGCGGCCACGCCGATGCTATTGAGGAAGCGGGCGGGATCACGGCCTTCGGCGTTAAATACCAGCAGCCGGTGGCCGCCGCCGGGGAAGATGACGACGGCGGCGCCAGTCGCTTTTTCTCTTGGGGGAAGATAGATCGTGATCGAGGGATTGTGAATGTTCTTTACGTAATAATCTTTGGCTTCTTCGGGCTCGCTCCGGCGGTTTTCAAAACCTGGCGCACCATTGGCCCAGAGGGGGATCTGGCGGGCAGTATCCTGGGCGTGGGAGCTAAGGACCGTTGGGAGCAGTAAGATCAGGGACAAAACCAGTCGAACGTACATGGCAAAACGCTTTTACAAAGGAAAAGGTAACGATATTGTTTTGCAACAGCGTAACATAACTAACAGGGTTAGGTCCGAATGCTTGCCGTTCTTCCAGGCGGGTAGCCGATGAAACGCGAATATTTACCGATCAGCCCCGATATTTGACACTCACCCATCTATTTTGCCGCTTATCACAGGTGCTTTGCCGTCATTCGACGAAACTAGCCGTCTATGCGGGATGATCTGGCGCGCCGCCAGCCGTCATATTATCTTTACTCCATCAAATCAAACGGAGCATCGCTCCCACCAAAATGAAACCGGCACTCTTTCTTCCATAGGCGTTCCGCCGCTGTTCCGAAGATTAACATTCCGACGAACAAAGTTTCCAACAAGTAAATAAGTCCGAGTCCAAACTTTCTCTAAGTGTTTTTCGCACTTATTACCTGAATTTATAACGTCAATGTATAACTGTTATGACCGGAGACGGTCGTAAAAGGAAAAACTATGCGCAAAAACATACAACTATGATAAGTTTTGGAAAAAAGATCATCTCCGCATTTGTGGAAATACCACAGGCAGACCTCGTTCAACCACAAGGCGACGTGTCACCGCAAGACCGTTCCGACGACCGTTTCGCCGGGCATTTCGACAAACTATTAACCGAAGCGAACATCCCCGGTCCGGATTACTTCGAGTTCGCCAGAATGATTGCAGTCATGCAAGCTATTCCCGACGAAGCCGCACGATATAACGCAGCTTTCGCGGGTCTGCAAGTTCAAGGAGTGAACAAACAGCGATTGCTGGACACAGCGGCTGAATACCTTCGGATTCTGTCTGCCGACGCCGGACAATTCCAGGCTACCGTCGACGCTTCCTACCAGGAAAAAGTCCATGGAAAAGAAGCGGAAGCAGAGGAAAAGGCGGCTCGCATCCGCGCATTGTCCCAGAAGATCGCCCAGCTCCAACAACAGATAAGCTCCTTACAGGAAGAGACCCGCATCAGCAAGGAGAAACTAAGCGGTAGCACCACCGCGTATACCGCGGAGAGCAGTCGCCGGCAGCAGGAGATCCGGCGTGACATAGATAAGATCAATCAATATATCCACTAACAATAAAACCAAACGATCATGAACAAGCTAATTCAAAATGCAAAGACCCCGGGCTGGCGGAACGAGCCCAAGAAAGTCGCCGCCGCCATCATCGGCCTGGCCCTCCTGGCAGGGCTTAGCTATGGGTTCCTGACCTATGTATTGCCCTGGCTGATCAAGGTCACCTGGAATCTGGTCAACCTGGTGATTGCGGGCGTAGTTTGCGGGTTCCTGCTGATGACAATTACCAACAGGAAGTTTTGGCGCGCCCTGAAATACATCTCAGAGTTCGTCGCCAATTACTCCATCGGGCTGGCGATCGAGCTAAACCCCTTCAATATCCTGCAAGCGAAGATCGAGCAGGGCTATAGGGACCGCGAGACCCTCTACCGGCAATCGGGCCGGTTGAAAGGGAAACAAAGCGAGCTGACAGACAAACTGGCTGATAAGGAGAAGGAAATGCAGCTCAATATCCAAAAGGTAAAGATCCTGCAAGCCGAAAGAGGCGGGACGCCGGAAAAAAGCTCCCGTCAAATAAACCTCTACACAAACAACGTCATGCGCTGCCGCGAATACATCGACAACGTGACGCCGATCGTCAGCGACCTGAACAAGCTGATCACATTCGCGGACGCCGCTTACGAAGAAAGCGGGGTCATGCTGGAGGATGCAAAACTGGACCTGGAAGCCAAGAAGGACCTCTACTATTCCGTCACGACGGGGCTTTCCGCCGTAACGAGTGCGATGCGGGCCTTCAAGGGCGATGATGAGCTCAACCGCGATGCGGAGAAGGCGCTGGCCCTGCTAAAGGTGAGGATCGGCGAGAAGATCGGGCATATCAAGTCCGCGATCGACGTAACCTCCCGGTTTATGGATGACCAGGTGCTGGAGGACAAGGCCAAGTCGGCGCAGGCATTGGAGCTGATCAACCAGTTCGATCTGGGAAAGGACTTTCATTACTCCGGAGCGGGGGGTCGCGACGGAAATACGGGCCGCCTAAAAGACGTGGCAGTCGATAAGTATAAAGGATTATTAGAGTAACCACTAAAAACTAAATATATGTCAGTGAAAATTAAATCTGCCGGGAAAGTTCTGTTGATCGCGATGGTCATCACCGCCGGCATTATCAGCGTGAAATGGTATCAGGCCAGGCCGAAAGAGGCCGGAAAGGCCGTGGAAGTAGGCAAGATCTTATTGCCGGACGCGCCGGAGGCATCCTTAAATGAACATGCCGTGCTGCTGCCTTTGCCGTCAAATAACGAAGCCGTCAATGGCGGGACATCGATCACCTGGGAGCGGATGGCATGGAACGCACAGTTCTCCGGGATGTATGCCAACGGCGGGGTTAGGACGACGCATGGATCGCTTTTCGATAAGGCGCATCTGGACATCACCTATCTGCGTCAGGACGACTGCAACAAGCAGATGGCGGACCTCGTCAAGTTCGCAGGCCAGTACAAGACGAATCCGGGCGCTCCGGCAGTGCTGGTCTCCTTTATGGGTGACGGGATGCCGGCCTTTATGACGAGCCTGTCCAAAGAGCTGGAGCCCTTAGGTCCGGAGTATCAGCCGATCATCCTGCCGATCGCACATGGCAAGTCGTTTGGGGAGGATCAGATCATGGGACCGCCGGCGTGGAAGCAGGACCCGCACAATGCGGTCGGCAAATGCGTCGCGGGAGTGCTGCGGGATGGCGACGTTAATATCCTGCTGAAGTGGGCAGGCGACAACGGGATCATGGTCAACCCCGATGAAACGACCTATGACCCGGATGCCGTGAACCTCATCGCAGCGGGCGATTTCCTGGACGCGCCGAATAAGTATATCACGGGGTATACAGAAAGCAGGAAGATCATCCGCGATGGGAAGACGACCGGTCGGGATACGACGGTTGCTGTGGATGCGGTAGCGACCTGGACGCCCGGTGATGTGAATGTCGCCACGAAAAAAGGCGGCCTGGTGACGATTGCCAATACCCGACAATATGCTTCGCAGATGCCCGTTCAGACCATCGCCATCAAGAAGTGGGCCTATGATCACCGGACGGACATCGAGAATATGATCATTGCGCTGGCACAAGCCGGCGACCAGGTGCGGTCATTTACAGAGGCTCGCAAGTTTGCCGCACAGGTAAGCGCCTCCGTCTACCAGGAGCAAAATGCCGACTACTGGCTGAAGTATTTCAACGGCGTCCAGGAAAAGGATATCCGGGGTCTGTCGGTGCACCTCGGCGGATCGGCGGTCTTCAACCTGGCGGACATGGCGGGTACTTTTGGTCTCGGCCCGGACAAGGTAGACCGTTACAAGGCGGTATACAATACGTTCGGCAACCTGATGGTTCGGATGTATCCGTCGCTCATGCCCAATTATATGCCCTATGAAAAGGCCGTTGACAAATCCTTCCTGTTGAGCGTGATCTCGAATCACCCTGAACTCCTGGAAGGGAGGGCAAGCTCGACGCAATATGCGAGCGAGATCACGTCGGAGGTCTCCTCCCGGTCCTACCATATCGAGTTCGAGACGGGCTCAGCCGTTATCCGGCCTGAGTCGCACAAAATGCTGGATTCGATCTTCGAGTCGGCAGTCGTAGCGGAGGGACTCAAGCTGGGGGTCTATGGCCATACGGATAACAGCGGCCCGGATGCGGTCAACGGTCCGTTGTCGGAGAAGCGGGCGGATGCAGTGAAGGTCTATCTGCTGGGCAAGGGGCTCGCCGCCAACCGGATCGAGACGAAAGGATATGGTTCGGCCAGGCCGGTAGGGGATAATAGTACCGTTATCGGCAGAAGTCGTAATCGTCGGGTAGAGATTGTTTTGGGCCAATAAATATTACTATTATGTTCAAGCCATTTCTTTCGATAAACCGGCAGACCTTTTTGATACTGGTCGGAACTCAGGTGGCCGTGGCGTTGCTGATGTGGCAGTTGACGGGCGGGGGGTTAATCCCCCCGCCTTCAAAAGTGCTGGAAGCCCTGGGGCAATTGTTGACAACGCGCCTCTTCGTGGACAATCTCCTGACAAGTCTGGTCCTTACCGGGCAGGCCTTGTTCTATGCGGTCCTGATCACGCTGCTGTTCGGCTATGCATCAGTCATCCCTTTCTTTCAACCGGCGGCGCAGTTCATTGTAAAGTGCCGGTATCTGACCTTAACGGGTCTGATCTTCATCTTCACGCTGCTAACAAAGGACGGCGGGCAGCTAAAGCTATCGCTGCTGTTGTTCGGCATCGTACCTTTTCTGACCACCTCCTTTCTGTCGATCATTCTGCGTACGCCGGCGCAGGAATTTGAACTGTGTCAGACGCTCGGGTATAACCGGTGGGAATGTCTGTATGAAGTGATCATCGTCGGCAAGGCCGACCAGGTATTTGAAGTGGTGCGACAAAATTTTGCGATCACTTGGATGATGATCACGATGGTGGAGGGGTTGAATATGAGCGAAGGCGGGATCGGGGCGCTGATGATCAAATACAACAAATACAACGATCTGCCGCATGTGCTGGCCTTGCAGGCGGTCATTCTCGGACTTGGGCTGGGCTTTGATTATTTGCTGGGGGTTCTCCGGCGTTGGTTATTTCCATACACAAAACAATAAGCAATGGGAACGTATCGGAAGGAGGATGTTTTATTGCAGGTGGAAGGGGTGGGATTGTCTTACGATCGGGTTTGTATCCTGCGTGATATCCGTTTCAGCATTCGGGATGTCGTCCGGCCCGGGCTGCAGCAGGGGCAGGTCGTGTCGCTGGTCGGCCGGAGCGGGATCGGCAAGACCCAGCTGTTCCGGTTGTTAGCGGGCTTACAGCGCCCGGATAGCGGAAGCATCAAAATCCGGGAGCGAATACCGGTCGAAAAGAGAAACGGGTCGATCGAAGTATATCGCGAAAGAACCGTGCAGCCCGGCGATATGGGCGTCATCTTCCAGAATTACTATCAGTTCGGCTGGCGTTCGGTCCGGCAGTCTTTGCTGCTGGCGGCGCGGCGGAACAAGGCCCTGGCGGGGAAAGAGGAGGATGCGATCCGGGAATATACGCAGCGGTTCGATATTGCGGATGTGCTGGGCCGTTATCCCGCGCAGCTCTCCGGAGGGCAGCGGCAGCGGGTGAGTATTATCCAGCAGCTGTTGAAGGGGAGTGATTTCCTGTTGCTGGACGAACCTTTCTCCGGGCTGGACGTCTGTGTGCTGGATAAGGTCGTGGAGCTGTTATTGCAGGTCTCGCTGTCAGACGAATTGAAGACCCTGATCATCGTGTCGCACGATATCACTACCGCGGTTGCGATCTCTGACACGGTGCTGGTACTGGGCCGGGAGCCCGGGTTGGAAGGGTCAACGATCGTGCGCGAGATCGATCTGATGGAAAGGGGATTGGCGTGGCAGAAAGACGTCCGGCAGGAGAAGGCTTTCGCGGAGACGGTGCGGGAGATCAAGGGATACCTATAACCCTATATCATTTTTGCCAGTAGTTTGATTCCCGAGAAGGCGATCTGCATCCCGATACAAAACACGAGGAAAGCGCTCAACCGGTTGACGATCTGCTCTCCCCGGGGACCAAGGCGGTGCGTTAATCGGGGTGTGTTGGTATAACATATATACACGAGCACACACATGCCCAGAATAGCAATGACCAGGGCCAGGAGGTTAAGAAAATGCTCGCTGAGGGATGATTCGTTGGGGTGGGCACTGAGAGTCAGGATAATGGAGATCGTGCCAGGCCCGGTAGTCATCGGAAAAGCGACCGGATAGAAAAGGATATTGTCAATATTCGCGGTCAACTCGGGGTGAGCCGTCTCCTTTTTGGTCTTGATCTCGTTATCGGTAGTAAGCAGCTGCCACCCCATGCGACAGATCATGATACCGCCGGCAAGCTGGACGATGGGGATGGAGATACCGAACAATTTAAGGACCCAACTGCCGATGAGGGCCGTGACAGTGCAGATGGCAAAGCAATAGAACGCCACCTTCTTTGACGCGTTCCTCCGTTCGGGCATGGTGAGGTCTCCCAGTAACGGCTCGACGATAAATGCCGACCCGATCGGGTTGACAGCAGGGAAAAGGGATAGGAAGGCAAAGAAGATGAGTTGCACGAATGGTAAGTCAAAATGCATAAACAATATTACATTAATTTGCGGGTATGAGATCCTTCCTTTTAGGTGTGCTGGTTATCCTTTTTTCCTGTCACGCGGCGCCCAACCCCGATACCCCACATGTCGTCATCCAAACCCAGGCCGGAGATATTGAGGTGGAGTTGTATCCGAAGATGGCGCCCCGGACGGTTGCGGCCTTTCTATCCTATGTCGACTCGGGGTTCTACAAAAAAAGCACCTTCTACCGCGTGTTGAATGAGGGAAACCAGGCGACGGGCGTCGACCCTTCGGAGTTGATCCAGGGTGGGATCTGGAGGACCAATCATGCAAAGGCGGTATCGCTCCCGGGAGTTCCACATGAGTCCACGCAGCAGACACATATCCTGCACACCGATGGCGTGATCTCGCTGGCCAGGCAGGCGCCTGGGACGGCGACAACGGAGTTCTTCATATGCGTCGGTGATCAGCCGGGGTTTGATTATGGCGGAAAAAACAATCCGGATGGACAGGGATACGCCGCCTTTGGAAAGGTGGTCAAGGGAATGGATGTGGTGCGGGCGATCTACGCGATGCCGGAAGAGGATCAGTCTTTTACGCCGCCGGTTCTGATAAAGAATATTGTGCGCTAATAGAACTTCGGTTATTCCGATCGCAGGCTTTTGACTGGGTTGGCCATCGCCGCCGAGATCGATTGATAGCTTATCGTCAGCAAAGTAATGAGAATCACCGAAGCTCCCGTCAACCAGAAAAGGTCCGCGCTGATGCGCGTCCGGTATTCAAATTCATTCAGCCACGCGTTCATGCCCAGCCATGCCAGGGGGAAAGCGATTACGATCGCAAGCGCGACCAGCCACAGGAATTCTTTGGACACGAGATAGACCAGTTGAGTAACGCTGGCGCCGATGACCTTGCGAACGCCAAGCTCTTTCTGTCTGCGACTGGCGCTGAAAGCGGCAAGGCCGAACAATCCGAGGCAGGATATAAGGATGGCCAGCCCGGCAAAATAGCGGGAGAGGACGCCGATCCTGATCTCGGATGCGTATAATTTTTGATAATCTTCATCAAGATATCTGTATTCGAAGTCCATCCCGGGCATAAAGGCCATAAAGGCCTTGCGGATTCGGGCTGTCGTCTGCTCTTCGCTGCCAGGCTGCAGCCGGACGATGACCCAATTAGCGACGGGATAGCAGCGGAAGAAAGCAGGTTTGACGGGCTGATAAAGCGATTCAAAATTAAAGTCCGCGGCGACTCCAACGATCTCGCGTGTTTCATCCCAGAAGTGGACAACCGTACCGATGGAATTTTTAAGACCCATTGCTTTGATCGCCGTTTCGTTCATAATGATCTCGTGGTCCATATTCTTAGAGAAATAGCGCCCGGCTTTGAGCTTGATCCCGATCGTCTGCAAAAAATTCCTGCCGATTTCGATGTTAGCGAAATCAATATGCAGAGCGGGGTCTTTGCCCGGCCAGTTTACGCCGCCGATCGCGCCATGGTCGCCGGTAAGATTATGATAGTGGCTGCCGGCATTCACGACGCCGGGGATACTGTTCAATTCGTTTACAAAGCTGGCCGCGTGGACGATATAAGCCGAGTCTATGGAGCCCGGGATATTGAAATCGATGACACGATCCCGATTGTAACCCAGGTCGCGGGACTGGATATAGGAGACCTGCCGGTAGATGATCAATACCCCTGCGATAAAAAGGATCGACAGCGTGAATTGAAAAATGACCAGACCTTTCCGTGCCAACAGTTCGCCCCAGGAGGTCTTTAGGGTTCCTTTGAGGACGGCTATCGGCCGGAAGGCAGAAAGATAGAAGGCTGGATAGCTGCCGGCGAAGAGGCCCGTGACCAGGGTGATGCCCAGCAGTTCGAGGAGCAGGGTTGGACCGAAATTGAGTGTCAGCTGCTTGCCCGTAATACCGTTGAAGACGGGCAGCAGCAGCTCGCAGATCGCAAGAGCCACCAGCAGCGAGGCAATACTTAGTAGGATCGATTCACCGAGGTATTGCAGGATGAGAGTGCCGCGGCCGGCGCCGACTACCTTCTTTATCCCAACTTCCTTTGCCCGTTGTGCTGCCCGGGCGGTGGAGAGATTCATAAAATTGATGCAGGCAATGATCAGGATAAAGATGGCGATAATAGTGAACAATTTCACATAAACGATCCGGCCGCCGCTCCGGACACCATTCTCATAGCGATTGTAGAGATAGCGATCCGAAAATTTACTGAGGAAGATCTGCGGGTACTGGTCCTTACTACCAAGTTTCGCAGCCAGAAAGTGAGAGAGTTTTGCGTTAAAGGCTACCAGGTTAGCGCCCGGCTTTAGAAGAACAAACGTATGTGGATCTGAATTACCCCATTCTTTAAGACCTGGGCGCCTTTCCAGTGCAAGATCAAAGTTGAAAAGCAGGTCGGGCTTTTCGCTGGCGTTTGGCGGATTGGGCTGGAAGACGCCCCGGATCTCGTAGCTGCCGCTAAAGTCATTCTGGTCGAAATGGATGATCTTCCCGATAATATTCTGTCTTGTGCCGAAGATCCGCCGGGCAATCGATTCCGAGATGAATATTCCCTGCTTGTCGGCAAAAAGACGGCGGTAGTTCCCTTCGAGGATCGGGCAGCTGAACAAGTGGAAAAAATTGCTGTCGACAAGCTGGGGGGTTGCACTTATTTTTTTGTCGCCATAAGTCAATAATCCGGAAGGCGTGGTGGGGTCGTTGAACCAGGATGCCGGCAATACCACGGACGCGTCTTCGACTTCGGGGAACTCTGTCCTGAGCGGCTTTGCGAGGATACCAGATGTATACAAGCTGGTCTCGAGGCCATTGGAGGTCTTGTTGTTGGTCATTACCTGGTAGAGCCGGTCATCATTGGGATTGTATTTTTCTATTCCATATTCGTCGGTGATCCAGAGGCCGATCAGGAGCGCGCAGGCCAGGCCCACGGATAGGCCAAGCAGGTTGAGGAGCGAGAATTGGCGATCCTTTAGAAGGCTTCGCCAGGCCAGCTTCAGATAATTTCTCAGCATCTTGAATCTTTAGACGTACAAATCACAAAAAAGTTTCCGGAATTTTAAGCGCTTAAGCATCAAAAGATTACGATACAATAGCATAGGTTGGTTGTCCGGAAACGATACAAGGGGTGTACGCCTTTCGGTATTTCATACCTTAAAATAAGTCTCCAATTCTTGCAGCGTTTCGGCGGTCGTGTCGAAGTCCTTTATGATCCGGCCTTTTTCCATCAGGAGGATCCGGCTGCAAACATCCGTGATATGATTGATATCGTGGCTGCTCACGAAGATCGTCATCGGATTGCGTTCCTGCCATTCTTTCAGCATTTTGATCAGGCGCAGCTGGGAGGAGGGGTCGAGGTTGGCGAAGGGCTCGTCGAGGATCAACACCTGTGGTTCCCGGAGTAGACAAGCGGCGATGCCCACCTTGAACTGATTGCCCTTTGAAAGGTCGCGGATGTATTTGCCGCTGCGCAGGACACTGCCGTCAAAAAAGGCATCGAAGTTCCGCAGGAAATCATCGACGTACGTCCGGGAGCGGTTGTTTAGAGATCCGACAAAGTAGAAATATTCTTCCGGGGTAAGGTAGTTGATCAGAAAGCCTTCGTCGAGGTACGCTGCCGTATAGTTTTTCCAGTCTTCGGAGGAAGCGACATTCTTATCGCCCGAAACGATCTCGCCTCTGTCGGCGCGCACGAGGTCAAGGATGAGCCGGAAAAACGTGGTCTTGCCGGCGCCGTTATTTCCCACCAGTCCGATTATCTCGCCCTGCCGCGTGGCCAGTTGAGGGATATTGACGACGACATTTCCATTGTAAGCCTTTATTAAATTATTAACGGCGATCATAAAGTGAAATTTATTTTTCTCGGAATCCTGAAAGAATAAGATGTTTTCTCAGCTGTAACTGCCCCGTGAGGATGCCGATCCACCAATTCTGCAGCAGCAGGCTTATCAGGCCCAATGCTCCGAGGGTGGCGATACCCACCCATTCATTGAAAAGGTAGGACAGGCCCACATACACTAAAATCGGGACCAGGAGGACTACCAGGATGTTGAGCCATTGGGCCATACCGGTTCCCTGATAGTTGAAGCTGGCGCTTTTGGTCAGGTCGATCGCTTTATAACTGCGGGTGGCGAAATATACAACGACAACGGTGTTGATCCCGATATTATACAGGTAGGCCGCGAGCTGGAAGGGTATGATCTTCCAGCTGATCAGGCCATAGAGGGAAGTGATCACAAAAGATGCCGTGCTGACTGCGATGAACATCAGGAATTGAGCCCGGATAAAGGTCGGGATGCTAACCGGTAGCGACATCAGGCCGTCGAAATAGCTGCTATGCCAGGCGAAAAGGAATTGGCCGTAATTCATGATGAATACCCCGGTAATGAACAGGGCGCCGGCAAGGATCATGGGGGAATGCTCTGATTGCAGAGATTCCGGTTTATAAAATATAAATCCATAGAGCAGGATGATAAAGGATAACAATACCACGGATTTGGCTCTTTTATTTCGGAGCACAAGTCGGATATTAAGCCCCACCAGTTCCCCGGCGAGACCCCATTGTTGCAACCAGGCGTATTGAGCAGATTGGCGCTGACGTCCCCTGCGGCTCATCTCCTCGAAGTAGAGGTTACGCCGCAGGAACAGGCTATTGTTCACAAACGAACAGATACAGAGAGCGAGGAAGCCGACGGATAGGATCGGGTATTTCAGCAGCGCGGTAAAGAGAGCGGTCGACAAGGCGGTAAAGGAAAAAATATGAAAACGGTCCAGGGCAACCAGGATACCTACGGCGCCAAGGAAGCCGACGAGCCACCAGCTGTTGATAATGGTTTTTCGTTTGACATACAAGACCAGGAAATGGTTAAAAAAGATAGCGGCAAGGATGCTGATCACAAAGCAGGAGGTCGCAAGCGGTCCGTAGGCGGGTCCTATGACGGTTATGACAAAGGGCATGAAGATAAAAACCGGCAACAGGTTCAGGAAATGGAACACCGACCGGACGTTTAGGAATCGAACCAACTGGCGGCGGCGAATGTTTTGGGCCAGATAGGGTTGAACGGACAGGACAGGTAGCTCCTGCACCAGGAAACGCATCAGGATATCCGCCAGGAAATAGTATAGGATCAAGCCGCAGAAGACCCTAATGACGTCCTGTCTCGGAAATAATTCGGGTAGCAGATGCCGGAAGGAAAAGCCAAGGACGATTGCGCAGGCCAGCAGGTAGAGGATAATAAATCCCATAAAGATTTGCGCGGCCAAATTTTTGCCGGCGCTTCGGCTCCGCCAGAAGGCCTTCCATTGATGTGAGAGAAGTGTAAGAATCATAACGATGTCAAAGTAAAAATAAATCCGTCTGAAAAGAAAAAATGTTACATAAATCGACCGATTCGCACGACGAATCTCCCTTGATTTGGTGTAATTTTAGTACAAGGATAAGTTATAACCGTTATTTATACCGTATGATCCTAAAATTGGGCCGAATCTTTATCCGATTTGTACTGGGCGTGGCAATCTTCTTAATTGTTGCGCTGTTGGTCGGGGACAGGTTCGTTCAATTCAGAATGGATGATAAGGAGCTGGGCGAATGGTTCAAGGCCCGGAATATCCAGCCCCATATCGGGTATTATGAAGCCCTCGGCCGAAAGATCCGCTACATTGGCGTAGGGGACAATCCCGAGGCGACCATTCTCTTTATTCACGGCGCTCCCAGTTCCTTAAGCTATTGGAAGGCGTATCTGGCCGACAGTGTACTGTTGTCACGGGCGACGATGTATGCAGTTGACCGGCCGGGTTATGGGTACTCCGGGTTGGCGGACCCTCTACCTGATATCTCGGCGCAGGCTGCGACCATCAAGCTGATCCTGGACAGTCTGCATCGGGTAAACAGGCCGGTAATCGTAGTCGGCGTGAGCTATGGATCGCCGATCGCCGCCCGCCTGACGATGGATTATCCGCAGCTGGTGGATGGGTTGATACTGATGTCGCCGCCGCTGGGTCCGGGACGGGAGGAGTACTTCTGGATCACGCACCCGATAGAAAGCCCGGTCGTCCATTGGGTTGTCCCGCGGATGCTGCAGACCGCCAACCGGGAGAAGATATATCACAGAGGAGAGTTGACGAAGATGTTGCCGTTCTGGGGCCGGATACATGTGCCCGTGATGTATTTGCAGGGACAGGATGACAGGCTGGTGGATACGAGCAATGCCAGCTTTGCGCGGGAGCATTTAATAAATGCCCCCTCCCTGAATATCGAGATGATACCGGGAAGGGGGCATCTGATTGCCTTTGATGAAAAGGACAGGATCGTAAAGACCATTGTGAATATGATCGATACATGTCAACGGCGGGAGATCATCCATCCAAAATGATGATTCGATTCGCCATTCTGACGATCTTTCACCCATCCATTCTGACGATCCGCGGGATGAACTTTCCGACTACATCGACCAACTGTTGCTGGGACCGCATGACGGCTTCGATATCCTTATAGGCCTGGGGCGCTTCATCCAGGCCGCCGCCGATCAGCTTCACCCCGTGCGCTTGGAGGGTGTCCCGCAGAAACGCATGGCTGATGGACTTCATCGCTGCGGTCCGGCTCATCTTCCTTCCCGCGCCGTGTGCGGCCGATGCAATTGACGCCGTCTCTCCTCTACCCTTTACGATAAATCCCGCGGCGGTCATCGAACCGGGAATGATGCCCAAAACGTCCTTTCCTGCAGGCGTCGCACCTTTCCGGTGAACAATCACTTCCCGTCCTTCGAAGGTCTCTTTCCAGGCGAAATTGTGATGGTTCTCGACCCTTCCGATAACCTGCCGGCCAAGCTGACGGGCGATCTTGTCGTGGATCACGTGATGACAGGCGGAGGCATAGTCCCCGGCGAGATTCATAGCGATCCAGTATTCGACGCCTTCCTGTTCGGTCAGGTCGAGCCAGGCCAGGTTACTCGCCTCTCCAGGCAGCCGTCTTTTCTGTTTGGCGACTTTCGTGTAGTGATTGGCGATGCCCGCACCCAGGGCCCTGGACCCGGAGTGAGACAGGAGGCCAACGTAGCTGCCCGCTTCGAGACCCAGCTGGTCGTCTTTTGCTTCGATCGTCACGATGCCAAACTCCGCAAAGTGATTACCGGAGCCGGATGAGCCGAGCTGGCGTGCTGCCCGGCCCTGCATGGATTTCAGCAAGGGATTCTCATCGAATTCCTTCCGGTCAATAACCTCATGGGGCGTGGACTGGTCGAACTGTCTTCCGCCGCCGAACAAGGTCGCCATTTGCAGCTCACGGGTAAAGTAGGACTCCTTTTGAGTCAGATCCTTCGGATCGATGTCAAAGACCGACAGGCACATCCGGCAGCCGATATCGACGCCGACTCCATAGGGGATCACCGCATTTTCGGTTGCCAATACCCCGCCGATCGGCAGGCCGTAACCGGTGTGGGCGTCGGGCATAAGCGCTCCTGCGACTGCAACGGGTAATTTGGCTGCCTGGTACATCTGGTTCATCGCGCCCTCTTCGATGTTGTCCTGTCCGAAGATGCTGAACGGGATGCCCGTTTTGTTGAGGGAGATCTCCGCACCTTCTACCGCCGGCTTCGGCACAACTACCTCCTCACTTTCGAACTTATAGTTCTTTTCCATTACGTTCATGGCTATGCTAATGACCGGTCCCTCCGGGTAGCCGATAGTGCGTAAGTCTTTGCCGCGTAATTTTAATTTTGCCATTTTTTTGATTGATGTTATTTTGGTGCGACGAAAATCTGCCGCAACTGATCGATCAGCATCCCATTACCATTGACGCTGATCGTGTTGATCTTTTCGGCAATCTTCTCGACGTATTCCATTTCCTTCAGCTTGAACAGCATCTGGTTGTCCTCCATCAGCTTCGCTGTATTCAGAAGGCTCCGGGTGCTGGCCGTTTCTTCCCTGCGCATGATCACGTTCGCCTGCGCTTTCTTCTCGGCGATCAGCACCTGGTTCATGATCTCCTTGACATCACCCGGCAGGATGATATCCCGGATACCGAAACCGGCTACGGTAATACCCAGAGAGTCGGCTGCGACACTCACCCTTTCGAGGATAACAGGCGCGAGTTGATCTTTCTTCTCCAGGATCTCATCAAAAAACAAACCGCCGACGTATTCCCGGATAGCGAGCTGAAAGGATACATAAAGCTGCTTGTCGTAGTCCTTGTTCCGCAAGAGGGCCTTCTCGATATCGACGACCTGATACTGCGCCCAGGCGTTGATCCGCAAGGCGGCCTTATCCTTCGTCAGGATCTCCTGGCCGTTGATCTCCAGTTGCTGGCGGCGAGTATCCACCTTGCCGACATGGGTGACGGTATTGTTCTTCCACCAGTAATATACGCCGCTATCCAGGATCTTCTCGTATTTTCCATCGATAAAGAGCAATGCTTTTTCAAAGCTCCCCACGCTGGAGCTGCGGACGTAAGGAGCGACCAGCCTGCTGAGCAGGGTTGGACGGTCAATATCTTCAGTGATTCCGATCTTGCTGAGGTCGGCCCGGACAAACCTATAGTTGATTACCGCCTTCCAGTATGCATAACGGCCGGGCGTCAACACCTGTTTGAGCAATCCGTTCTCGTACTCAAGAACGATCTCATGGTCACCGACTTCAACCACGTGCAACGCGTTGGCCAGATCGTTATCCTTCAACAGGATATTCAGCTCATAAGCTGGAGTGAATGGCCTGGTGAGATCGTTGATTTCCACTTTTTCGGAAGCCCAAAGCCAATAGCTGCCTTCCTTCAACATGCGCTTATATGCGCCGTTCTTAAACACCAACCCGATCTGGTAGGTGTTGATGACTACCCTTTTCATTGTTTGTACATTTTATCTTTTTTTCAATTCATTTTTTAAAAGAGCCGGCGGCACCGGTCACCCGCTATTCGCGGGGCCGCTCCGTTAGTGATGCATCGCTTTATTCCGTGTCCTGCGAAAGGCGGTCTCGCCAAACGTTGGAAGAAAATCCAGCATCCATAAGGGACCGGTCGCTGGCGGATACCGGGTCGCTCGGGTGCTGCTCCCATTAAAAGGAGTTTTGCCCTTGCCGGCCGATGACGCCGAACTCTTGTTTTTGGTCAATCCAACGCTCTATCTATCTGAGCGATCTGCGTAAAAGGCAGATTGGGGTTCGAACCCACACGTTCGCGGCACATACCCTTATTCGTCAACAGCATACAAGAAGTTACTACTCCTGCACTGCGGAGCCTTGTGAAGCTCTCACCCGGGTTGCGAAGTTCGGATACCTACCAAGTTGTCCCTAACGGGAATATTGTTACGTCTTCCTTATTAGTTGGTCGTCAGATGACTTCTAAACCCCAAAACTTCCATTCGGTCCAGTTCAACCTGCCTTTCATTCTGACCTGCGATCTCCGCGATTGTCATAGGTTGGGTGATGATCGTTTTGAACCCGAGGTGGTTGCTGAGCCGCTGCGATTGGGCGACATTCAGCTTACCAAACTCGTATTTTGCGATCAGCCTCCCCTTCCGAAGCAGTGCGCTGTCAATCAGCGTCAGCGGGCTATTAAAAGTGCAGACCAACTGAATGTTCAGGAAATCGGCCAGCAAGCCGTCCGAAATATTCAGGAGGTTCGATACCGATGATCCGGGATTGTGTCGCCGGTCCATGATAACGTTCTCAGCATCTTCGATGATCAGCACCGTATCGGGGTTGTTGGTCAGCAATTGGATAAAGTCCGGGTTCGTCAGGTCGCTTGCAACATTCGGCGAGACAAACAGGATCCGTTTCTTTAACCGGCAGATCAGGTAGCGCAGGTAAGTCGTCTTACCTGTTCCCGGCAAGCCGTGTAGCAGAACTATGCCCTTATCCTTTCCTTTATTCAACCGCTTCCGGATAATCGCGTCTATCTCGCAGAAGTCGGGGTTGTAAAAGAGATCGACGTTGAGCCGCGTCCGTTTGATCTCCAAAGCTTTGAGCTCGAGACGG
>DATMLR010000184.1:0-5574 GCA_035570015.1 Puia sp. | reverse complement strand
GCGGCTGGAGAAGCGGCTTTACGTGCAACGCAATACGGACCGGGGACCGGTACTGGATACAATCGCCGAGAATGGGACGCTGAAAGTGGGTGACCGGGTAGTCGTGCGGCTCGTGCTACGGGCGGACCGGGACTTAGAATTCGTGCATTTGAAGGATATGCGTGGGGCATGTCTGGAGCCCTTGAACGTGCTCAGCGGATATCGATGGCAAGGTGGGCTGGGATTTTATGAATCGACGAAGGATGTCAGTACGGAGTTCTTCTTCTCTTCCGTACCGCGGGGGACCTATGTTTTCGAGTATCCGTTGGTGGTGGAGCAGACGGGTGAGTTCAGCAACGGGGTGGCCAGTGTGGAATGTCTATATGCGCCCGAATTTGCTTTCCACACGGAAGGGATCCGGATAAACGTGGAGGGGGGCCAATGACACGGGTCGACGTGTTGGTCATCGGGCAGGGCATCTGCGGAACGTTCCTTAGCCGGGAGCTGGACCGGGCGGGCTTGACCTATATCGTCATCGATGACGACCGGCCGGATTCGGCTTCACGGGCAGCGGCGGGGTTGATCAACCCGGTGACGGGACGGCGGTTCGTAAAGACGTGGATGATCGACGAGCTATTGCCGTTTGTACAGGAAGCATATGATCCCGTGTTTCTGCGACCGGTGCGGGTGGTGGACTTTTTCCCGACGGCGCAGATGCGGCTGGCGTTTGTGAAGCGTTGCGAAGAAGGGGGCGAGTATGTTCGACTGGCGCAGGCTCATGAGGACCATGACTGGGATGCCTTGTTTCATTCTGAGCTGGGGTATGGGGTGATCGAGTCATGTTACCTGGTAGATACGCAGGGTTTGTTGAAGCGGGCTCGAAGGGAGATGGTAGCGCGGGGAGCGTTGAGGGAGGAATTTTTTGAGGCCGCGGAATTGGTGGTAGAGGAGTCGCGCGTGCGTTATCGGGATCTTGAAGCCAGGTGGGTAATCTTCTGCGATGGAGTGGCGGGGGCGCAGGGGGGTTATTTTTCGCGGTTGCCTTTTGCGCCGAATAAAGGGGAGGCGTTGATCATCGAGGTGGACGGGTTCTCTGAGGCTTCCGGTGCAGTCTTCAAACGCGGGATCAGTCTGGTGCCGTGGGCAGAGGGGTTGTATTGGGTCGGGTCTTCGTATGAATGGTCGTTTGATGATCCGGGGCCGACGGCGGTATTCCGGGAGCGGACGGAGGCAATGCTGGCCGATTGGCTGCGGGTGCCGTTCCGGACGGTGGGCCATGTGGCTTCGGTGCGGCCGGCGACGTTGGAGCGAAGGCCGTTCGTTGGGTTGCATCCGGTGCATCCGGTGATCGGGATATTGAATGGGATGGGGACGAAGGGGTGTTCGCTCGCGCCATGGTTTGCGCGGCAGCTGGCGGGGTTGTTGGGGAATGGGCAGGCGGTGATGGGGCAGGCGGATGTGCAAAGGTTCAGGCTGGTATTAGGAGGATGATGTCACAATTTGTTACATCATGGTAGGAATTTGGGATTTCCATGCAGTTTAACTTCAGTTCGAGCAGTTTTTCAGATTGAATAAATAGTGAAAAGGTATTTTTATCTCCTAAATCTTTCACTATGGAATTACAGATTATTCGGCAGAAAATCTATGAGATCAGGGGGCAGAAAGTGATGCTGGATTTTGATCTTGCGGAGTTATATGGGGTGGAGACCAGGACATTAAATCAGGCTGTTAAGAGGAATATTGACCGATTTCCGGAGGATTTCATGTTTCGGTTGTCGGAAGATGAATGGATGCGATCACAAATTGTGATCGCATCGGGAGTAGGGAACTGGTCACAGAATGTGCCCAGTTCAGATGAGGAATCAGAAGTTGTTGATAGTCAACCAGGTGAGAGCCCATTACAAATTGCAACGAGTTTGGAGTCGGGGATGAGGTCACAAAATGTGACCTCATCCCAGAAAAAGCGAAATATGGGGGCTACACCCTACGCATTTACGGAACACGGAGTCTCGATGCTGGCGAGTGTGCTGCGGAGCGAGAAGGCGGTGCAGATGAGCATTGCGATCGTGCGGGCTTTTATTGCGCTCAAGCAGTATGCGATCATGAACGAAGGTCGTGAGCAGCAAATTCGGATGATCCTGGATCGGCTGGATGAGCATGACGTCCAGTTAAATGGTATTTATACAGCTATTGAGAACCTGCTAAACGAAAAAGCAGAGAAGAAGGCTGAGGAACAGAAATGGAAGGAAAGGGAAAGGATCGGGTTCAGGTCGTGAAAAGTAAGGTAGGTGGTTTTTTCAGAGGAGGGAGGTGGAAGGCGGCGGGTATGGTCTTTTAGAGGAGGGAGGCGAGGGCGGTGCGAACGGTGATCTTGCGGGCGGGGGCTTCGCGGCGGATAATAGTGGTATTGCCGCTGATGAATCTGAGGGGGTCCTGATTGAGAACGGTTGCCATGGCTTCGTAAAGTTCGGGCAGCTCATGGCGGAACTGGACCGGGCTTTCAAAGAAGATCTCGACGGCGACGGCCCAGAATTCGTGGTAGTTGGTTGCGGCGTAATCGCCGAGGAGGTTTTTGGCGCCGGTTTGCTGCATGGACGTGAAGATGGGGCGGGCCACTTTGGAGAAGTTGGGGAATTCCTTTTTAAAATGGCGATCTTCTTCGGTCTGCGTCACGAAATTGACATAGGCGAGGGCATGCGCCATTTCGTGGAGGCCGACGTTGCAATTGGGGGTCTGGTGGGAGATCCCCTTTATAAAATTGTCCCAGGATAGGTAGATACCGGTCTGGTCCACATGGCCCATGAAGGGCCGGGAGTAGAACCCGTAGTGATAGTCATCCCGGAGGATGAAGATATCGTCGAAATAGTTGAGTTTGAATTTTTCGAGCCCGAAGGTCAACTGAACGGCGACGGCGCTGACGAGGATGGGCATTTCGGCAGTCTCTTCCACCTCAATATACCGGAAGTTCTTGGAATGCTGGAAAAGCCAGGTGCGGAACAAAAATTTGCGCTGCTCCTCCAAACTCAACCGATTATAATAGTTCAGATGGCGGGAGACAACAGAGTGATAGAAGGTCTCTCTCACAATAAAACGCTTAAACTGGTGCCTGTTGTAGAGGCGTTGAACAAGCAGCGTAACGGGGCGGTTCAGCAGGAGAATACCCAATACCAATGAACAAATAACAACGATTTCCATAAGGTTCATTTTTTTCCTTGTGAATTCGAGAATCGATTGCTACAATCGGGTCTAACATTGGTTTTGGATACGGAACTATGGTCTTCAGAAGTTAGAGGGGAAAACCTAGTGGCGGGTTTAATCAAGAGGAATGAATCGTACGGATAAGCACCAAAATACTGAGAAATTCCGAAAATCAAAAGAGGATATTAAGATGTTTTAATGCAAAAATTCAATGTGTTGATTATCAAATATTTAATGAGTGCCGAGTGCGGGCAAATGCTATTCAGGGACTGTAAGGAACTTTTCGGTAGTGAGCGGATCCTGGTTGAGGAGCGTACAGAGAGCGGTGTAAAGTTCGGGGAGCTGGTTTTTGAAATCGGCGCTACGTTCAAAGAAGGTCTCGATGCAAACTGCCCAGAATTCCTGATAATTGGTAGCGGCATAGGAGTTTAAGATATTGGTCTCGCCGGCCTTCATGCGTTCAAAGATGGGCCGGGCGACGGCCGAAAAGTTAACAAAAGCATCATGAAAGGCGGGGTCGCGGCCTTCGTGCGAGGTGAAGTTTACATAAGTGAGGGCATGGGCCATTTCGTGGAGGCCGACATTCTGACCGTCGCCGTAGTCAGCATATTCACGTGTGAAGTCAGCCCAGGACAAGTAGATGCCGTCCCGGCTGACATGGCCTTCATAAGGCGTCGCGGTTAGACCATAGGTATATTTGTTCCTTACCACAAAGATGGTCCCAAAGTAGTCGAGCAGAAAATGATCAAGTCCATAAGTCAACTGGACAGCGGCCGCGCCGATCAATAGAGGCATGCTTTCCTGCGCTTCCATATCAATATATTCAAACCGCTTGCTTTCGATGAATCGCAGCACGCGTTTCAGGAAGCGGTCACGGCCTTCGGATGAGAGGCTTTTATAATAGGGATTATAGCGCGAGAGAAGGTTGTCATAATCCATTTGCCGGGTTTGAAGAAGCTGGTCGATCTTGTCCCGCTGATACCACCTTCTGCGCCGGCGAATGACAAAGAAGACCACGAGCACGGTCCCGATCGTTAGCATATTGGATGTAGCGCTTGACATCGGGGTGAAAATACGGGTTTTTGGCCTACCTTTGCCCACCATCAAAGAATTTTGGCATGTATCGAACGCATACCTGCGGAGAACTCAGAAAGGATAAGATCGGTCAGGCCGTGACGCTGGCGGGCTGGGTGCAGACTGTACGTAAATTCGGCAGCATCACGTTTGTCGACCTCCGGGACCGGTATGGGATCACGCAGTTGCTGTTCGGGGAAGAGTTGAATAAAGAATTGACAGACAATCCACCAGGCAGGGAGTTTGTGATACAGGTCAAAGGCCAGGTAGCGGAGCGGGCCAGCAAGAACCCGCAGCTGCTGACAGGCGATATCGAGATCAAGGTCTCCGGTTACGTGGTCCTGAATAAGGCGGCCACTCCGCCCTTCACGATCCAGGATGATACCGACGGCGGTGATGATCTGCGGATGAAGTACCGCTACCTGGATCTAAGGCGGCCAACGTTGCGCAAAAATATGGAATTGAGGTATGCTGTAAACCGGGCGGCCCGGGAGTACCTGCATCAGAACCAGTTCATGGACCTGGAAACGCCTTTCCTGATCAAGTCCACGCCCGAGGGGGCGAGGGACTTCGTCGTTCCTTCGCGGATGAACCCAGGTCAGTTTTATGCACTGCCGCAGTCGCCGCAGACCTTTAAGCAGCTGTTGATGGTAAGCGGATATGACCGGTACTATCAGGTCGTCAAGTGTTTTCGGGATGAGGACCTCCGCGCGGACCGGCAGCCGGAGTTCACACAGATCGACTGCGAAATGAGCTTCGTAGAGCAGGAAGATATCCTGAACATGTTCGAAGGCATGGTAAAGTATATCTTCAAGACTGTGAAAAACATCGATTATCCGGAAAAGCTGGAGCGGATGACCTGGGAGCAGGCCATGTGGAATTATGGAAATGATAAACCAGACATTCGGTTCGGGATGAAGATCCTCAATTTAAAATCGGCGTTTACGCTGGGTGGTGAACAAACGGCTACCGGGAAGCTGATCGCCGGAGCCGGATTTGGCGTTTTTGACAATGCCGAAACGGTGCTGGCTATCGCCGTACCGGGTTGCAGCGAATATACCCGAAAGCAGACAGACGAGCTAACGGAGTGGGTGAAACGGCCGCAGATCGGGATGCAGGGTTTGGTCTATATTAAATGTAATGGCGATGGGACCTTCAAGAGCTCTGTAGATAAGTTCTATTCTGAAGAGCGGCTAACAGCGATAGCGGCAGCGGCGGGTGCGAGTGCCGGCGATCTGATCCTACTCCTGGCGGGGCGGGAAGAGCGGACGCGGAAGGCTATGAGCGAACTTCGGCTCGAGATGGGCAGGCGGCTGGGGCTTC
>DATMLR010000183.1:0-7313 GCA_035570015.1 Puia sp. | reverse complement strand
CTATCGTGAATGGATGTGGTTTGACGATAGCGGCGGTCTGGTGGCGTTTACCATGGCAGGAGTGCTTACGGCCGTTTTCTATAGCCGATGGACCGGGCAGGGGAGAGCGGGGCGAGGTCTTTTATGGATCACCCTGGGGGCGCCGGTGCTTCTGGCGGCAGGTTTTCTGCTCCGGCCATTGGGTGGTATTGCCAAGCTGGGCGATACTCCATCCTGGATACTAATCTGCACAGCAATCAGCCTCGTGCTATTCGCATTGCTGGCATATATCGTGGATCTGCGAGGTCGGCAAAAATGGTTTGCACTGATCGGGCCGGCGGGAACCAGCACGCTGATGTGCTACTTGTTGACCTATATTCATTTTGCTATTTTGAATATGTTGCCGGCGAGCTGGAGGTTACCGGTGGGATTAAGGAGCGGTGATATCGGGTTGTTGAAATCTATTATCTTTACTTTATTGATCATCCTGCTGACGGGCTGGCTGGAGAAGCGAAAGTTCCGGTTGTCGGTATAAGAATTGAAGATGACAAAGGAATTCATCTATACGAAAATGCGGGAGTATCGGCTGGCAGTATTGGCGACGGTGACGGAGGGAATCCAGCCGGAGGCTGCGTTGGTCGGATTTGCGGTTACCCCGGATCTCGAGATCGTATTCGATACGGTGAGGACATCGCGTAAATACAACAATCTTTTAGTTTGTCCCCGGGTGGCGTTGGTGATCGGGTGGAAAAATGAAACCAGTATTCAGTATGAGGGTATGGCCAGGGAACTAGGAGCGGGAGAAGGGGTCGAATATAAGGAAGCATATTATGCCGTTTATCCGGATGGAATGCAGCGGGCGGCGGAGTGGGAAGGATTGACCCATTTCGTGGTCCGGCCGTCGTGGATACGTTACAGTAACTTCAATCCGCCGGCGGTGATCGAGGAGCTTACATTATAAGGGCGGCAGCTTTGCCGCGATGCCGGAGTTTCGGCAGTACATTCCACCATTTCAGCACCGGGAGCCGGAAGAACCAAACGGCGAGGGTGGCGCCTGCCAGCGGGGCGAGCCAGTAGAGCCACCACGCGGTCCAGGTTCCGCTGACAACGGCGGGTCCGAGGCTTCGGGCAGGATTGGTGCTCGTCCCGGATAGGGCGCCTTCGGCAAATACCATTATGCAATAGAGCGGCGGCATGAGGAAAGGGGTAAAGCGACGTAGCTTCCGGTGGCCGGTGAAGAAGAAGATACCCGCAACAAGCAAAAAGCTGGTTATGGTCTCGCCAAAAAAGGCGGCGGGCATATGGCCGGCAAGCGGTACGGTATTGCCATAACCGACGCTTGCTCCTTGCCGGCCCCACAGGAGGAGGGGGATGGCGCCAAAAACTGAGCCTGTTAATTGGGCAAACACATAGCCCAGGAAGTGACCTGTAAACATCCGTTTGCGGAGGCGGAAGGCGAAGCTGACGATCGGGTTGATATGGGCGCCGCTGATCCGGCCGACGGGTGAAAGCGTAATTCCGCAGCCGGTACAGCCGAAAAGAAAGCCGGTGAAGGCACGTCTTGCGCCCGGATCAGGGAGCAGGGACCGGAAAGGGGAGCCATCGCCGTTGATGAAAATGACTACCGACAGACCGATGGCAACGAGCAGAGCGGTCCCGATAAATTCCGACAGGTAGATATAGATGAGCTTCCTTCGCACGGTCAGACGGTACTGGGCAATAATTTTCCGTTAAAGCCGTAAGCAATCGTTTTGAATGGCAGGCAAGGTCTCTGACGCAAGGAATTTTCTCTCGCTATAAAAATACATAAAAAAGATTTGATGGCGACTCAAAATTTTACAACTTCCCAATAGGCTTTTTTCGGTTGGCCGGCAGTGTCAAATAAAAGTGGATAATTCTTCCGGCCCGGAACCGGGTATTGGTCCAGCCAGGTATGCTTGTCGGTCACATTCCAGAAGGTTACGCCGTTAATGGTTCCCCTGTACCCGCGAAAGATGGAAAAGAAGGTCTTGTACTGATCGGCCTGCAATTGCTGTAAAACGGGCGTATAGGCATCGGATTCATCTTGCCGCCGGGCGCGCCCCTTCTTTTCCCAAGGGTAGATGGAAATATCCAGCTCCGTGATCTGCACTTTCAGCCCAAGGCTGGAGAAGCGGTCGATGGACGCCCGGAGGTCGGTCGCGGAAGGCTCATAGACAGACCAATGGGCCTGAATGCCTACGCCGGTGATGGGAACGCCGGCGGCCACGAGTTTACGGAGCAGGCGGTATATCCGTTCCCGTTTCGCCGGTCGTTCGGTGTTGTAGTCGTTATAGAACAGCTGGGCGTTCGGGTCGGCAGCATGGGCATACTCGAAGGCTTTGGCGATGAATTCGTCGCCGCAGATGCGGAACCAGGGCGAATTGCGAAGTATTCTTGTCGTATCATCGTTGTTCTCGTCTGAAACGGCTTCGTTGACGACGTCCCAGGCATAGATGCGGCCTTTATAGCGGGTGACCACGGCCGTGATATGGTCTTTTAGCCGTTTTAGCAAAACTTCTTTTGTTACGGTGTCACCCGCGGTATTTAAGAAGAGCCAGCGGGGCGTCTGCTCGTGCCAGCAAAGGTTATGACCACGGATGCGCATTCCGTGGGCGGTGGCGAAATCAACGATTGCGTCGGCGTCCTTCCAATTGTAACGACCTTCTTCGGGGTGGATAGGGCCCATCTTCATGGCATTTTCGGGGGTCACGCTGTTAAATTCCCGGAGGATGAGCGCAGAATCGGGGCCATTGATGGAGCGGACGCTAACGGCTACGCCGATTGGGAAATAGTCGTGATAGTAGTATTTGAGGCCCCGGGGCGGATCGCCGGGGAGATGCAACATGGTGCATAAGGCTGTTGTTAATAAAACGGTTGAGTATCGCATGACGGTGGTCGTTGTTTTAGTTACCGGTGGCGGATTCGGGGGGGCCCAGATAGCTTGGTCGGACGCCGCCGCAGTCCACAACGATCTTTTGCAGGACCGGACACGGGTCCACCAGCCAGTATTTGAGGATGTGGATGCCCGGCCGACTGATATGGTGTGCGGAGACGCTGATGCGGATATTGTCGGCGACCATTTTGTCCCAGGTGCCGGGGGCTTCGTTTCCCGTACTGAGGTCTACGAGTACCGGTGTTTCGTCGTCGAATGAGACCGCATACCGGATCGGCCGGCGGTTGAAGGCCAGGATGGGAGAAAAGTAGGCGTCGACTTTGACGATACCCGTGTCGAACAAATAGAGTTCATATTCCAGGCGGGGATTGTCGCTGCCAGGCGTCTGAGCCGGAGCGGTCACCGGGGAAGCCTGGACACCTGAGAGCGTGCGGCCAAGGTTAGGGATGGTCCGCCATTGGGTGCTCTTGTTTTCGATGGCATGGGAGTAGTGCTCCGCTTCCATGGAAATACAGCCATTCGTTTCAATGAAACCTTTGAACTGTCCCGGCCTGAGCTCAGCCGGGTTATCGATCCTCACCGTGACGTTGACCGGAACCTTGTCCGGACCGATGATTGCGACCACCGCCTGATGCTTACCGAAAGGGGCATGTGCCCAATCGATACTTACCCAGAACCTTAGTTCTTTTTCCATTTGCCCGTTGTCCGCCTTTGCGACCTTCACCCATGGAAATTCAGCGGCGGTGGTAAAGGCAAAATGGCTATTACCGCGCATGAAGACATCGAAATAGCAGCTGTCCTGATGGTAAGGGTAGAATGGCGGCAGGATAGCATTGGCCGTGTCGCTTAAACTGGGCCACCAGGAGGCGGAGCCTTCGACGGCGACACCCCAGGGAGTGCCGTTCACCGCCTCTGGGTCCAGGCTTATAACGGCAGGCATGTTATTGTATCGGGGTTCCTGCCAGTTGTTATAGCCAATATGGGTTTGATCCATCATGTGGTTCCATTTGCCTCCGGCCAATTTCTGGTTATACTGGACCGCCAGCAGGGAGTCCTTGTCGAATAGGTCCCGAACGCGCCGCGCAAGCGCATTGGTAGCTGCCCTTCCTTGGGCCGCATACAGTTTATTCAATGCGGCCGTCACATATAGCTCGTTTAGATTGGCGCAGGCCAGGACGGGATAGAGCACCAGTTCGAAAAATGCGTCACGGGTCTCTTTCGGAAGCTCCCGGCTGATGGATTCTGCCTGTATAGCCAGCTGGTTATAGTCGGAGACAACCTTATCCGCTTCCTGGTAATTCAGTAAGCTGTAGGTATCAGGCGACAGAAGTTCCGGTTTGCGACGGCCGTTGTATTTAGTGTATTGAGTGAGGATGTAAGCGATAGAATCGGCGAATTGGAGTCCGAATTGTTCGGCGGCCCACTGGCGTGCAAAGTCGGGCAGTTTGGATGCCGGCCATCGGTTGGGATCCCAGGCGTAGTCGAAGAAGAAGGAGATCGGGAATTCCATCGGCTTGATATCGCCAACGTTCACGATCCAGATACGGTCGTCACCGTAGGCCTTTGTCAGGTGCATCTCTTCCCAAACGCGGGAGATTGGATTGGTGTTAAGCCATTTATAATTGCGTGGGCCGCCGACGTAATCGAAGTGGTAGTACATCCCATAGCCGCCCCCGCGGGTGGGATCGGAAGGGCGGGGCAGTTTGCGGACATTTCCCCAGTTGTCATCGCACAGCAGCAGGGTTACGTCATCGGGTACCCGCATTCCCTTATCGTAATATTCCTGTACTTCCTTGTAGAGCGCCCAGGACTGAGGCGTAGCGGAGGGGTCTTTACCGGTGACCTTAGCGATGATTGACCGCTGGTCGGCAACGATCTTTTCCAGCAACGCAATATTGCTATGCTCTTCCATGGGCTTGTCTCCGTCTCCCCGCATCCCCACGGTGACGATGCTTTCGTGATGATCCATGCTCCCGATACCCTTTCTCCAGAAACTGTCCAGCACGGCAGCATTGGTCTGGTAGTCCCAGGCCCCCGAACCGAAACGTTTCCATTCCTGTTGGGCCCGGAGCATGGGCTCATGGTGGGAAGTGCCCATGACGATCCCATATTCGGAGGCGAGGATGGGATTCTGCGGATCATCTGCGTTAAAGGCGCTGCCCCACATTGCCGGCCACAGATAATTTGCCTTGAGGCGGAGCAGCAGCTCGAACACTTTTTCGTAAAAGAGATGGTTGAAACCGCCATATTTCTCGTGAACCCAGCCAGATAGCGCAGGTGCTTCATCATTGATAAAGAAGCCCCGGTATTTTACGGCCGGTGGTCCTGATTGAAAGCTCTTACTACCGTTAAAGAAGAGGGCATCCTTATGTCTGACGGGAACATCGGCCCACCAGTACCAGGGAGAGACCCCCATCTGGCGGGACAGTTCGAAGACGCCATAGGCGGTGCCGCGGCGGTCGCTGCCGGCGATAATCAGGGCCCTCTCGATGCCGGCAATGGGCCGGCTCACGGTCTTGAGCACGTAGGATTCCCATTTGCCGCTTAGGTCAGGGATCATATTCCGGCGGGCCAACCGCTGAATAAGCACTGACTGGTCGAGGCTGCCGATAATAATTAGGTTGGGGATGTACGGCGCATTCGAGAGGTCGGTGATCAACACCGGAGTGAATCCGGTCACGCGTTGGATATCATCCTGTAAAGACCGGGCAACGGCGCCGATTAGCCAGTGGTCTTTGGGGTCGATATAGACCGCGACTACTCCCGAGCCTTTGGACACGATAGGAAAATCGCCGGCTCCAAACCGGTCCGAGATCATGTCTTGGGACAAGGCAGCGACAGTGCGGAGCGCTATCAGCAGGGAAAGGAACAGACGTTGCATAATACGCGAATTAAAACCCTATGGAATTACCGCCGTCTACGGGCAGGATGACACCAGTCAGGTAACTGGCCTGATCGGAAGCCAGGAAGAAGGCGGCATCGCCGATCTCTCCCGGATCGCCCAGCCGGCCCATCGGGGTGCGGGCAAACACCTTTTGTTTGCGTTCAGGATCGCCGTTGAGGGCTTTGGCTGACATTTCGGTGGCGATGAAACCAGGGGCGATGCAATTGACGTTGATGCCTTCCGGTGAGAGCTCGACGGCCATTGCGCGGGTCATGCCTTCAATAGCAGCTTTGGATGCGGTATAGGCGATGACCTTGGGAATGCCGTAACGGGAAGCCATGGAACTGATGTTGATGATGTTCCCTTTTCGGCGTGGCAGCATGGTCTTCACCACTTCCCGCGAAAGAGCGAATAAGGCTTTTACATTGGTGTGGAGGATTTCATCGAACTCTTCGTCGGTCACGTCCTGGAAATCCTTTTTCATATTAATCCCGGCGTTATTGACGAGAATGTCAATTTGGCCAAAGCGGGAAATGATCTGCCGCACAAGCCCGGGCAGGGAAGGAAGGTCGTTCAGATCGTGGGTGATCGGATGGCAATTGTTTCCGAGTTGTTGTTGAGCGATGGTGAGCTTGTTCGTGTCGCGGCCGATGATAATGGTCCGGATGTCCGCCTTAACGAAGCGGCTGGCGATCGCGAGGCCGATGCCGGAGCCGCCGCCGGTGATGATAGCTGTTCTTTTCGATTCCATTGAGTCCATGCTTATCTCAAATTTATACCCGTTGATTGAGTTCCGGGCGCAAAATATAGCTGAATTTTTTCGTAGTAGTCCAAAGAGTGGTCCGGCGTATCGCGGCCTGAAGGCAGTGGAAGCCGGGAGAAGGTCTGAAAATACAACAGGCAGGCGTTCCGCCACCAGACGGCGTCCTGCTGCTGGATATCGAGTAGCATGCTGACTTCAGACCAGCGGTCATTATCGATAAAGGGGCGAAGTTGTTCCCAGGTGCGTTGCATCCAGCGGACGGAGTCGACGCCGGTGTAGTACTTGAAACAGAGCTCTTGCCAAAGTGTGCGGCCCGAATGCATAGGCCAGTTCCATGGAACGTGATGGAACCATAGCAGCCAGCAGTCGGGGCAGGTCCGGGCGTCTTCCCATTGGATACGCGCGCCGGGGGCATATTGCCCCAGGGCGTTGGAGCCTGCAGCGGTACGATCGAATCCGATGCCGGCCGAATCTGCCTTATGGAAATAGACGGGGTTCCAGTCGGCACGTGGGGCTTTGTCATACCAGGGTGCGGGCCCGTAATGGTGGCTATAGCCCATGATGTGGTGCAGTCCTAGCGGAGTCATATAGTCGACGGCGACCTCCCGGGAAGCGAGCATCATTTTCCTGACGGGAAGGACAAATCCGGGATCGTTGGAAAAGGTCTGGCGGATCCAGTCGTCCGCGATATCTGAGGGGGATGCTGCGGGGTTCCAGGTCAGCCGGCCGAAGGCGTACCAGTTGGCTGCCGCAAACGGGTGACCGCACCAGTT
>DATMLR010000182.1:0-3710 GCA_035570015.1 Puia sp. | reverse complement strand
AACTACATCAAGAGAGATACCGTGCAAAGTTTCTTCCATCAGGTTCTTGGTACGGACGACAATCGGATGGACCCGCAACTGATGGCAGATGCGATGGTAGAAATCATTCCTGAAGACACCGGGCTTTTCCGAAACGTCGTGCCGAAGGCCACAGAAGATTTGGCTAGAAATATTCAACGTGAGTTGTGGAACGAAAAGATTGACATTTCACGCTGAGAAAATTCGTATGCGGTCGCTTTCTCTCTAATATGGCAAAAAGGAAGGAAAGGAGAGGTCTCCTTTCCTTTTGACCCAACGTTAACTGCAAGCTTTTTTTTGCTATTGCTTCCACAAGATGATTAGGTCTAACCAAGGGTCACCACGATCTTCCCATAACCAACCGTCGCCATTGCTGCGACCGCCTGCGGCAATTCTGCGAATGTGAAGGCTTTAAAGACAACCGGCCGGATCTTACCCGAAGCCAACAGGTCGGCAATCTTTTGCTGATCCGCACCATTAGAATAAACCCCGAAGCGAATGCCTGTCACCCCCTTTGCTTTTGCCTTTTGATCGAGATCCCCCTCGAATTGTGCTTTCAAGCTAACTACCCGGCCCCCTTTCTTTACCGTATCTAGGGAGCGAAGCAAATTGGCGGCATCGATGGAGTCCAGCACGAGGTCGGCGTCCTTTACCACATCCTCGAATTTTTCTTTTCTATAATCGATCACTTGGTCCGCCCCGATCGACTTGACAAAGTCAAGATTGGCGCCGGACGCCGTGCCGATAACATAGGCGCCGAAGGATTTGGCGATCTGTACGGCAAAATGGCCGACACCGCCCGCGGCGCCATGGATCAACACTTTATCCTTTTTCGAGACCTTTCCTTTCCCGACCAGTGCACCGTAGGGAGTGATCGCCGCCATGGAGGCGGCGGCAGCCGATTCGTAGCTAACACCTTCGGGGATGATAGCCAGCTGATCCGCCGGCGCGGTGGCGTATTCCGCATAGGCTTTGCCCTGACCCGGGAATTTGATACAGCCAAATACGCGGTCGCCTGCCTTCAGGCCCTTTACCGATGCGCCTGCGACCACCACGTCACCAGCCACATCCCAGCCGACAATGACGTCCTCGCCATTAGCAGCACCGTATAGCCCGTTGCGCACCGCTTCTATCTTCATCGTCGCGATATCGACGGGATTCAGCGATATGGCTTTTGTCCGGATCAGAACTTCCCCGTCGGCGGGTTGGGGGATGGCTAGGGAATGGAGGCGCAAGGTCTCCGGCCCGTTGCCTTCGAGCACAAAGGCCTGCATGGTTGTGACTTTCGGGCGAGTGACCTCGAACGGCGGGTTCTTTGGGAAACTCTGGTATTTTCCGGCGCTGCCGATCCGGAACGACCCCGCGGTCGCAAAAGTATCCTCCATGAACTGGAAGAAATAGATCATTCCGTCCTTTACTTTGGCCAGGATAGAGAAAGGCGTAGTCACCGTTTGAGCAAGGGCTTTGGACTTGTACGTGAACGATCCGAATACGGCGACATCCTCACCGGAGCCGAAGATCTCGCGGGGCTTGAACTCCAGGGCTTCCCAGCATTCCCAGACCATGGCAAAATTGTCGATAAAGACCTCCGCCCCTTTCTTTGTCCCGCACCAGGGCATGATCCTTTGCAGTTCCGGATCGTCATAGTTAAGGGAGATATAGGTCGCATCGGGCGCCACCACCGTACGGATGACGTCGGGATTGGTCGTGTTCGAAAGGAACGTCTTGACGGTTTCGATTGGCGTCAGGACTGCTGTTGTTGTCATAGTTCTACTATTTATTGATGAAGAATCATGTTGACATCATTTGCGGGAAGCGATCGTGCCCGCATTGTGATAAATATGTTTGATCTCCTGGAAGTCCCAGAGCGCCGCCTCACCGTTCAGCCGCCTGGGGCCGCTCATTTTGAATCCGCCCTCTTCGAATTCATCGTTGATCTGCGCCCAAGCATTGATCCAGACGGTGCCCGCATCCAGTTCACGCACCACGCGCAGCGGAAGGTCCACGTCACTACTCCAGACCGATGCCGCCAGCCCATAGATGTTATCGTTAGCCAGCGCTATCGCCTCTGCTTCCGTCTCGAACACCTGCAGGGTAGCCACCGGCCCAAACGTCTCTTCCTGCACAATCGGCAGCTTATTGTCCGTCACTTCAAGCAGGGTCGGCCGATAAAACGCTCCTTTGGCCAGATCCCCTTCCGTCGCGGGACCGCCTCTGGTGATCACCTTGGCTCCCGCCGCAATGGCTTTTTCAACGACAGCATCAACCCGGGCGACGTTCGGCTTGTCGATCATCGGACCCATATCGCTTTTTGGGTCCATGCCGGCGCCCACCTTCACATTGGCCAAGCGTTTGCCAAGCCCCTGCCGAACTTTTTCCGCAATCCCGCTTTGCACGAGGATGCGGCTTCCGGTCATGCAGAACTGACCGGCGAATACCGTAATCGCCTTCTCAAGCACGGGCAAGGCCCTGTCAAGATCAGCATCGTTGAATACCAGCATCGGCGTCTTGCCGCCCAACTCGAACCCGAACCGTTTCAGATTCTTGGCCATGTTACCCATCAGCACCGCCCCCACCTTCGTGCTGCCGGTATAACTGATGGTCGGTACATTTTTGTCGTCTATCAGGATATGAGATCCCTGGCCACCGGGCGCTTCGGTAAAGAGGTTGCAAACTCCGGCGGGCAAACTGCGGGTCGCGGCAAATACTTCGCTTACCAGGTTGTTGCAGAGCGCGGTAGGCGCAGGCATTTTGATGACCGTCGTACAACCGGCCGCCAGCGCCGGCGCCAGGGAGCGAATCAGCAATACCACCGGCGAATTCCAGGGCGCGATGATCCCCGCGACCCCGATCGGCTGGGCAGTGACCATGCTAAAGATGCCGGGCGAAGTCTCCATGGCCCGGCCGGAAGAGGTTAGCGTCAGGCCGGCATAATACCGCAGTTTCGGCGCGATCATATCCATCTCAAACCTTGCTTCAACCAGCACTTTGCCGTTCTCCAGCGATAGCATTTCCACCAGTTTGTCGTAGGCTGCCTCGAAGCGGTCCGCCATTTCATTCAGGGCTTTTGCTCTTAGATGGCGGTTGTCTTTCCAATCCGTTTCCCTGAACGTCTTCAGCGCGACCGCGATGGCGTCGTTGACATTTTGCGGCGTAGCATCGGCCCAGGTTCCCAGCACTTCCCCTGTGGACGGGTTCACACTGTTCTTATAATTTCCGCTGTCCACCCATTGATTGTTGATGTAGTTTAATTTAGGCGTACTCATTTGATGCTGATTTAATGTTGATGTAAAACTAGGTCGATACAAAGCTTCGCTCCAACGTCAAATGGGTTGAAATCTCTTTGATTTTTATCAAAACGATTACCTACCATATGTCAACCGAAAAAAATCAGACCGGCACTAATTTTGAAACAACAACACGATATGAAAGCCGCCGTTACTACAGCAGTCGGGGACCCCGATGTCATTCGCATCCAGGAGACCCCCACCCCAAAGGCCCGGCCTGGCTGGGTGCTTATTCGCGTCAAGGCCGCGGGTCTCAACCGGTCGGAGCTCTTTACGCGCAAGGGCATGTCGCCCGGCGTCGTTTTTCCCCGCATCCAGGGAATTGAATGCGTAGGAGTAGTGGAAGACGATCCCTCCGGCACTTATCCCCCTGGTCAACAGGTGGCCGCGATCATGGGCGGTATG
>DATMLR010000181.1:0-5174 GCA_035570015.1 Puia sp. | reverse complement strand
CCTGTTAAAGCAGGCAATCGTTTTCGTCAGCAGATCATCGCCGTTGGTAAAGGGCCGGAGCGGTTTTATCCCTTCCGGCTCGGCCTCCACATCCCAGGGCCGGAGCGTTTCCAGGCCCAGCTTCTTTTTCTTTTTTTCGTTGATCTTATTAACAAGCGGGACGACACACTCCCGCACCGCTTCATGGAACCGGAAACAATCCTCTTTTGTATAATCGAAACGCCCGAGCTCCTCGAACTTGAAATCGCGGTAATTGGCGAATCCCGCATTTAGCGCCTGCCGGTGGCGGATCCCGATTAGTTTGGAATACAGATCGTTCAACGCCTCCTTGTCTTGTGCGCGCCGTTCCTGGACCTTCCGGTAAACCCCTTCCCGCAATGCCCTGTCCGGGCTTTCAAGGAACTTGCTGGCTTGCTGCAGCGTATATTCCTTTCCGTCCACCTCCACCGTCATCTTGCCCGAGATGACCCCAAACTGCTGCGCCAGCACGCTGGCCTCTGCATACAGCGGGATATTTGTTTCGCGGAACAGCTCGATCCGCTTTGCTACTGAACGCAGATAGGTGAAATACTCCTTCTGATCCAGCTCTCTTGTATGTGAGTTCTCAACCAATCTTTTGTTGAGTCGGTCAGCGTAGGGCTGGATCCTGGGCTGGATCTCCATAAAGAAATAATTGAACGACTCCTCCAGGCTTTTGTTCTCTGTATCACAGGTCATTTTAATCTGGCGCCAGCAGGCATCTTCACTGACTACGGCTTCCAGCTCACTCATGTCAAGCAGCCATTGCTCCAACTCGTGACGCGTTTCAAGGGGACGTTCTTCCAGATCCCGGAACCAGGGCTCGAGCCCGTTCCAGTCGGTCAACGTAAATTCAGCCGGCAAAAAATGCCGGACCGGCTTTTTCAGATCTGCCGTCGCTGTCATCATAATTACTCCTTTTTGTGGGGGTCTTTATTTCTTTTTCGCAGCCTTTTTCGCAGGTTCTTTTTTTGCCGGTTTGGCTTTTGCGTCGCTCTTGGTGCCGGCCGCTGCCGCCTTCTTCGCGGGTTCCTTTTTATCGGTTTTGGGTTTTGCCTCACTCTTGGCGCCGGCCGCCGGTTTTTTTGCCGCGGTTGGCTTCTCTGCTGCGGTTGGTTTCTCAGCTGCGGTTGGCTTGACCGCTGCGGTCAACTTCTCTGCTGTTGCTGCCGGGGCTTTCACTGCGGGAGCTTTCACCGCCGGAGCTTTCGCCGCGGGGGCTTTCGCTTCGACCGCCGGCAGGTCTTCACTCGTCTCCGCTGCTTCTTCCCCTTCCTCCGGCTCTGTCAATTTGATCTCGATATCGTTTGTTTTCAGAACCTGAAACCATTTTACCATTTTTTTCAGATCACTGCTGTATACCCGGCTAAAATCCAGGTCAGGATAAACTTTCGTAAAATAATTCTTCAGCGCGGCAGCGTCCTTTTCATCCGGCAGCTTGGCTGTACTCACTTCCATCGCTTTCAAAATATCCACCAGATTGACATTATCGCGTACGGTATAGACCTCGATGCTTTCCAGATGTGAAAAATTATGAATGCGGCTGGAGACAAACCTCGTTGTCTTGTCATCCAGCGAACGAACGATAGCACCATCGGATTTGCTGCTCACCAATTCGTACAATCCCGGCAACCCGGTCACGGCAATGATCTTGTTGTATTCCATATTTCTTAATATCCCCCATTTGGGGACATGCAAGTTAATGTTAATCGCCCATTTGCAGCCAATTATTTTCGCTGCATAACCGTTTCAGAGAGCGTATCATCCAGGCTTTTCTTCAACGTCGAATAGTCGGTGTAGCCTCTGCTCAGCAAGTAGAATTTCGTATCGCTGACCTGTAGAAATACGGTAGGAAAACCTGTCACGCCGAGTTGCTGCACCAGGGCGAACTCTTCATACGCTTTAGCCCGATATGCCGGGTCGCTTAGTTTTTGATAGAACTCTGTTTCGGGGATCCCGTATTTTTCGAGTAAATGCCGGTAAGCCTCGTCATCGGTGAGGTCCCGGCCCTCATAGTGCAGCGCATACTGCAGCTCTGCACTGAACGGCACGCAGAGTTCGGGATGATATTCCCGGAAAACGCACATCGCGATCGCCGGTTTTTCGGAGCTGGGATACCAGTCGCTTTCATCCGGATGAAAGATATGCCATAACCAGTCCTCCCCAAATCGGACCCCGGTGCGGTCCTCTACCGTTTTATAGGCTTTTTGGATATATCCGGCCATCACGCTTATCGGTTGCGGCTCGGCCGGAAGGATCATCCCACCGGACAACACCTCGAAGGCGAGGATGGACCGGTATTCGCCAAAAAGGCGGGTGATGATGGGGCTGAACCCATAACACCACCCGCAATAAGCATCGTAACAATAATATATCGTCGGCGTCATATCAATGCCTTCCGCCACGGCCTCCGCCTCCACCCGACGGTCTTCCGCCGCCGCCCGAAGGCCGCGAAACCGCGGCCGGCCGGCTTACGCCGTGGGCCTGGTTGAAATTTTGGGTCCGCACCTGCCCACGGTCGCGCATCGTCTGCTGCCGGTTCAGGTTCTGTTGGGTCTGTGTGTTGCCCTGCACCGGCCGCCACGAATTGGTTGTCGTCCGCTGCTGCCATTGATTGGTTGTCGTATTATGCTGATAGACATTCCCGGCCCGGTCACTGAAGACATTATTTGTCGTTCCCGGCCGTCCGCCATTGACTGCTCCGCCAGGCCGCCCGCCGGTAATCCCTACCCCTCCGGGTCTGGAGAAGTTCCGCTGTGCGAAGTTATGGTTATCACGCGTGATCACTCCCGGCCGGCTCGCATAGATATTCGTATGATAGCTGTTGACAAAGACATTGCGGTTACGGCCAAATCCGGCACCATAGAAACCCGTCGTCCGATACCTGTTCCAGGCATAGGCGGGATGATATGCCGCAGGGCCCCACCAGCCGCCGCGCCAGCCGCCCCAGCCACCACGCCAGCCCATGCCCCAGCCGCCGTGGAACCAGCCAAAGCCATAGCCGAAACCGAGCGACCAGCCTACATACGGATTGTAACCGAATCCAAAACCCCAGGACCAGGGCCGCGGATAGTAGAACCCGTTGAACCAGGGATTATAGTAGAACCCGGTCCCGTAAACCACCGTCGGACCATAGATATAGGCATTGAGATAACCCGGCGTATAACCCATATACACGTAGTCGGGGGTCACATCATAGACATAGACATATTTCAAATTGTAATCCGGAGACGTGGGTGGGATCTGATCGACCTGGGCAGGCCTGTCAGTTGCCACCGTCCATGGCCCGTTCGGACTGGGGGCCTGGAACCAAACGCCATTGTCCACGCTGTAATAAACCCCATTCTCCTGGAGTACCGAAGACCCGGTATTTGTGGCATATTGCATATCCGTCCCCTGTAAAGGTGCGAATTGCGGATCACCGTCATAATTCACTGAAGTGGTTGCCGTATTCCGGTCGACTTTCGCGGTCTGCGGGATCTGCGCATCCATGATCGCCTCTCGCGCCTCATCTGTCCCTGCCACGCTGGCCAGCACATTATCTTTTGGCGACCCTTGAGGGATCTTCGCAAAGTCAGACGGCAGTGCGTTGGCCGCTACATAGTGCCAGCCGCCGCTAAGCGAACTGGAAGTATACCAGCGGCCGGAGATCAATACATAGTATTTGCCGCTCTGGTCCTGGAAAATATCATTGGATGAATTGCCGGCATAGGAAAGACTTGTCCCCTGGATCGGCGTCCACGTCGGCTGGCCGCCCGTTTGGATCAACTCCGCCGGACCGGTTGATACGACGATATCCGAAACCACATTGTCCTGGGCCGCTGCCGCGGAATCGGTATAGCCCGGACTGGAGCTGTTTGCATTGTCAACCGCGCTCTGGACCTGCTGGAGTTCAGATGGAACATTACCTGCCTGCGAATAGGGGCCGGTAGCTTCCTGTGCGGTATACCAGTGCTTGCTGCCGTAGAGGTAGAACTGGTTGTCATGCGCCTTTACGATCGTGAACGGCGTGTTTACCACGACATCAAGTCCCCAATCTTTATTCGTTTGCAGTTTGGGCTGCCCGTCGATCACGACCAGCAGCGAGGGATGGTCGGCGTAGATGATCCGCGGGGCATTGGTATTAAGGTTTTTTGATTGCTTCTGTTGCTCGAGGTCCTGATCCAGCGACGCAAGCACCTCATCCAGCGAAAGATCGCCCGCCGTCGCCGGCAGGTTCGTTTCAAGCGCGGTCTTCATGCTGTTGATGAAATTATCGTCGGGCTGGCCGGGGAACTTCACGTTCGGCACCTTCGCCGATTGGATCACGACCCGGCGGGCATCCCGGTCCGTCTCGACGTTCGCTACCGACCAGAAAGTCCCGAAGACCGGGTCCGTCTTGCCAGGCTGGAGGACGGAGATCGCCCAGCGGGATTTCAAAATGTTATTGGAAAAAGACTCCGGCTGCGGTTGATAGATCTTTACGACCGTGCCGTCATCCATGGTAAAACTCCTGGGCCAATCCTGCTGCTGCCCGGCGGCTTGCGGCGGCGGTCCCGGAGGCGGCGCCTGCTGTGCAAATGCCGGGGCGGATAGAACGCTGACAGCCAAAAGCATAGAGATTATCATCTTCGTGCTTCTCATATGTTGTTTTTTATACGTTTACAAGGTTTTTTAGGACAATTTTGGGCCCAAAAATAACCGGGCCCACAAATCTGAATGTATGACTACTCCCGGACGCTAAAGTTTGCCGGCATTTACAAACAAGTTGTTAATAAATGATTAATGCGCTTCCAGCCAATTGATCCCGGACCCGATTTCAGCCGTCGCGGGAACATCCTGCGGCAGGGTCAGGGCGGTCTGCATACAACGCAATATCATGGGTTTAATTATATCGAGCTCATCCTTATGGGCGTCAAAGACCAGTTCGTCATGAACCTGCAGGAGCATTTTTGAGCGCAGTTTTTGCTGCCGGAACTCTTCGTGAACTTTGATCATCGCCAGCTTGATCATATCGGCGGCCGATCCCTGGATGGGCGAATTGATGGCGTTGCGTTCGGCAAAGCCGCGGATCGTAAAGTTAGCTGAATTAATGTCTTTCAGCCATCGTTTCCTGCCCATCAGGGTCTCCACGTAACCATGTTCCCGGGCGAAATTCATAGTAGAATCCATATAAC
>DATMLR010000180.1:0-20476 GCA_035570015.1 Puia sp. | reverse complement strand
TCCTTTCCCATATAAGAGGATTGAATTTCCGCCGCAAGCCCATTGTAGATATGCTGCAGGGTGTCAGCGTCGGGGTTATAACTGAAATATTCCAGCACTTCTTCAATGGAAACGTAAGAAGCGGGGTGCTCCGCGGCATATTGTTCGACGAGGGCCGCCCGGGCGTTCACATCCGGATATTTCATTTCCCTGATAAGTAGTTTCTCATATTCGTCCTGTACGGGCGCCCCGGTAAATGTCAGCGATTCGAGCGATGCCTTGTTCCCCGTCACCGCGATGGCGCCGGGTTGCAGAAAGAATCCCGTACTGTGGAGATTGTCACCCTTGAGCGTCTTGAAGACCAGGTGACAGAACTCGGCGGTTTCGGAGACTTCACCGGTGAGCTCGAACCGGCCATGCCGCACCGCGGCAGAATCGGTCGGACCGTCGGCATGGTGATACATAAACACCCATCCGGTTTCCAATCCGGTCACATTGCCTTGCATCGTATAGGTGGAGGCCTCAGCCGGCCGCTTCAACAACCCCAGGGCGATCGCGGCACCGCCGAAAAAGGGTAAATACTTCATGGGCCTAATTTAGGACTTTAACCGGACAAAGTCCGGTTGCAATCAGGGATCAATTCCGGATGGGCTTGCCGCCTTTCAGCACGCTTTGGATGCGCTCCAACGTTTTCTTTTCGCCGCAGAGGCTGAGGAACGCCTCCCTTTCCAGGTCCAGGAGATATTGTTCGCTGACCAATGTCGGCTCGCTCAAATCGCCCCCGCACATGACAAAGGCCAGCTTTTTGGCGACTACGACATCATGATCAGTAGCATAATGGCCCCGCCACATGCCATTGATACCGGCATACAGCGCACCGAGCATGGCCCGGCCCTGTACTTTGACGTCTTTGCGGGGTACCGGCATTGTATAGCCGTCATTGTATAGCTCCAACACGGAAGTTTTGGCTTCCGCGATCCGGCGCCCCTGGTTGATACTGACGATATCGTGGCCTTTACGCAGAATACCCAAACCAAACGCCTCATACGCGGAGGTCGAGACCTTTGCGGTAGCGATCGTAAGGAACCGCTCTTTTAAGGTGACGTTCTCCGGCTCATCCGGATGCATCTCATCCGCGGCTCGCAGCGTGAACTCCTTGGTCCCGCCCCCGCCGGGGATCAGGCCGACGCCAAGCTCCACGAGGCCGATATACGTTTCCGCCGCAGGAACTACCCGGTCCGCATGGAGGCTCAGCTCACAGGAACCCCCTAATGTCAGGCCATGCGGCGCGACAACCACCGGCACGGCTGAGTATCGGGCCCGCATCATTGTACTCTGGAATTGCCGTACCGCCATGTCAAGCTCGTCGAAATCCTGTTCGATCGCCAGCATAAAAATCAGGCCTACGTTGGCCCCTGCGCTGAAATTGGCGCCATCCCCTGCGATCACGAGGCCCTTGTATTTCTCTTCCGCGATTCCGATTCCCCGCTGGATCCCCTCCAGCACTTCGCCGCCGATCGTACCCATCTTTGTATTCCATTCGAGCCCCAGGACCTCATCACCGAGATGATATAAATGGCAGGCGCTGTTCTCCCATACTGTCTGGCCCGCGAAATTCTTCATGACCAGAAAGGCCTCCCCGCCGGGCAGCGGCTTATAGCTCCGGCTGGCGACATCATAACAAAGCCGGTGGCCATTCGCGATCTTATAGAAGGCAGGGATACCCGCCGACAGCATCTCGTCCACCCATGGCGCTACGGTAAAACCGGCCGCCTTTATTTGCGGAATCGTTTTCTCCACCCCGAATACATCCCAGCTCTCGAACGCACCGATCTCCCAGCCGAATCCTGCCATCATCGCGTCATCTACCCGGTACAACTCGTCGGAGATCTCGGGAATGCGGTGCGAAATATAGGAGAACAATCCATAATGGAAAAGCCGGATGAATTCCCCGGCTTTATCTGACGCCGCAAACAACATCTTCAGTCGTGTCTTAAGGTCATCAACCGGCTTGGCCGCCTCCACTGACGCGAACTTTGGTTTTTGCCGCGGCCCGTATTCCGTCTTCTTCAGGTCGAGTGTGAGGATCTCTTTTTCCCCGCCCGCTCCTTTGGTCTTCTTAAAGAAACCCTGACCGGTCTTGTCGCCCAGCCACTTGTTTGCTACCATCTTATCCAACCAGGCCGGAATCCGGAAGACATCCCGCTGTTCATCGTTGGGGCAATTTTCCGCGACACCATGCGCCACTTTGACCAGGGTGTCGATCCCCACTACATCTGCTGTCCGGAATGTCGCTGATTTGGGCCGGCCGATCAACGGACCTGTCAACGCATCGACCTCGTCGATCGTCAATCCTAATTTGTCCAGCAGCCCAAAGATCCCCATGATACCATATACGCCGATCCGGTTGGCGATAAAGGCCGGGGTATCCTTGCAAAGCACCGTCGTCTTGCCCAGGTACAGGTCTCCGTAATGCAGCAGGAATTCGGTTACCGCCGGATCGGTGGCCGGTGTAGGGATGATCTCCAACAGCCGCAGATAACGCGGCGGGTTGAAGAAGTGCGTGCCGCAAAAATGTCGCCTGAAATCTTCGCTCCTTCCATCCGCCATCATATGAATGGGAATACCCGACGTGTTGGAGGTGATCAGCGTTCCCTGCCGGCGATACTTCTCTACTTCGTCGAACACTTGTTTTTTGATATCCAACCGCTCTACTACCACCTCGATGATCCAGTCACAACCGGTGATATCTTTCATATTGTCGACAAAGTTGCCGGTCTTGATCCGCGAAACGACATCTTTGGTATAGACTGGTGATGGATTGCTCTTGATGGCTGCCGCCAATGCTTCATTTACGATCCGGTTCCGTACCGCCGGATGCTCAAGGCTAAGGTTCTTCGCTGCTTCGGCCGGGGTCAGCTCCTTCGGTGCGACATCGAGCAAAAGGGTCTGAACACCGATGCCTGCAAAATGGCAGGCGATTCTCGACCCCATCACCCCACTTCCTAATACAGCTACTTTCTTGATAATGCGGTTCATGGTCTTCGATTAGTTAGTTAGACAACTATCCGAAGCTAAGGTAGGGAAAAAATTCTTACCGGCCGAAAATCGCAGCGCGGAGAAGGGCGAAAATCGCACAGGGGGAATGGCCGAAAATCGCGCGGGGGCGACGGCAGAAAATCGCGGCAGGGAGAGAAGTTACAGGATCTTGCTCAGGCGATCGATCTCATAATTGTCCGCCTTGTTGATGAGCTCGTTCTGCTGCTTGATCTGTTCTTCCATGAGCAGACGCGGATAGCTGTCAGCGGTGATATAGCTGACCGTAAGATAAACACCTTTTTCGATGATGATCTTATTGCCGCAGATATCCGTCATATGGATCTTGTCCCGCCCGCGGTAGGAGCCAGGGCACTCATATTTGCCGCGGATAGAATTGAAAAGGATGTTATTGGTCTTTTCCGTGAAGGACAGGAAGCTCAATTGCGAATAGTAAAAGAAGCTGTTGATAAAATGGAACTGGATCAGCGCCTTCTGACGAAGAAGCTTGGTGCGGTAAAATAATATTTTGTGGTCTTTAATATCGTTGATGTCTTTTACCTGGAAAGACGGCATCCCGATCTTCCAGATGACCCGGCGGGGAGTGGCGCCGAATTGGATATCATGCGGGGCGACCAGCGTCTTGGTCAGGTATGGATCACACTGCTCCTGGAGCAGCACCTGATGGGCAAAGTCAAGATAATATTGATTGATAAAGCTCCGGTAGAAACTTTCTCTTTCCTGGTAGAATGTGCTGTAACGGTTGTATGGTAGGATCCGGTATGGATGACTTTGTATCATGGTGCATTTGATATTAGATTCTGACTCAGTCCTTTTTGGTTTCTTACTAAACGTTGATAAGCCACAATAAGTATACCAGGGAAAATATAAAGTTCAATCCTGTATAACATATTAATCCATAATATATTATATCTTAAGTTACCCCTGACCCGGCGGCAATATTTTCGCCGGGCTGGACGAAATGAAGTCGCCCCGCAGGGTCTTCGGCCATCAGGATCATCCCGTTGCTCTCGATTCCCCGCATTTTCCGGGGGGCCAGATTAGCCACGACCACGACCTGGCGGCCGACAATCTCCTCCGGCTTGAAATGCTGGGCGATTCCCGAGACGATGACCCGGTGTTCGTTGCCCAGATCTATGCTCAGTTTCAATAACTTATCGGCTTTTTCCACTTTCTCCGCGGCCAGGATCGTACCCACGCGCAGGTCGAGCTTGGCAAAATCATCGTAAACAATCTCCGCCTTCACGGGCGCTATTTCGACTTTCTCCGGTTTGACCGCCGTTACTTCTGTTCGTGCGGCTGCCGCCGCCTGCAGCTTTTCCAACTGTTCCTTCACCTCTGCATCCTCAATCGGCCGGAACAACAGCTCCGGCGGGCGAAGACTATACCCGACACTCAACAGCTTCATCTTTCCGGCATTCTCCCATTCCAGCATCTTCTCAACCACCTTCATCAGGTGCAACATGCGCTTCGCCGTGAACGGCAGAAAGGGATGGATAAGAATAGCCAGGTTTGCCGTCACCTGAAGGCAGATGTGCAGACAATTGTCGATCAGCTGCTGATTCTCCGGATGTTCTGTCAGCGTCCGGACAACGATCCAGGGCTCCTTCTTTTGCATATATTTATTCGCCAGGTCCGACAACATGATCACTTCGAATAAGGCTTCCCGAAAGCGGTACTCTTCCATTAACTTCGTAACCCTGACCGGCGTGGCTTCCACCGCCGCGATCATTTCCCTGTCCGCCTCATCCAACCGCCCGGTATGCAATCGCGGCACTTTGCCGTTGCACAACTTATGCATCAGTACAAATGTCCGGTTGATGAAGTTCCCGAACTTGCTGACCAGCTCGCTATTGTTGGCATTCTGAAATCCTTTCCACGTGAACTCACTGTCCTTCGTCTCGGGCGCGATCGTCGTAAGATAATACCGGAGACTGTCCGCCAGATGCGGTCCGCCGTTTTCTTTTTTGATAAAATCGTCGATATAGTCCTGCATGTCCAGCTTCCAGTTCCGGCTGGTGCTCATTTTATCTCCTTCCAGGTTTACGAACTCATTGGCCGGGACATTATCCGGAAGAATATTCCCGTGCAGCTTCAGCATAATGGGAAAGATGATACAATGGAAGACGATATTATCCTTCCCGATAAAATGCACCAGCTTCGTATCGGGATCATACCAATAGGGTTTCCAGTCCTTCCCGGAATCGATTCCCCACTGCCGTGTAGCGGAGATATATCCAATCGGCGCATCGAACCATACGTACAGCACTTTCCCTTCCGCTTCCTGCAGCGGCACCTTTACCCCCCAGTCCAGGTCACGCGTCACTGCCCGGGGCTGCAGCCCGCCGTCGATCCAGCTCCGGCATTGACCAACCACCGTGGCCCGCCAGTCGTCCTTATGCTCTCCCAGGATCCATTCCCGAAGAAAATCTTCATGCCGGTTCAACGGCAAATACCAGTGTCGGGTATTGCGCTTTACCGGCGGCTTGCCGCTTAACGTGCTGTGCGGATCGATCAGCATTTCGGGACTTAAGGACGTTCCGCAATTCTCGCATTGATCGCCGTATGCCCGCGGGTTTCCGCAAACCGGGCAGGTACCGACAATATACCGGTCCGCAAGAAATGTCCTGGCTTCCTCATCATAATATTGTTCGCTTTCTTTTACCTCCAGCTCTCCCCTGTCGTTCAACGCTGTGAAGAACTCCTGCGCGGTCTCATGATGGATAGGCTCGCTGGTACGATGATAGATATCGAAAGAGATACCCAGATCCGCAAAATTCTGCTTGATGATGGTATGATATTTATCGATGATCGCCCTCGGCGTCGTCCCTTCTTTCATCGCCTGGATCGGAATAGCTGTGCCGTGTTCATCGCTTCCGCAAATAAAGACTACGTCCCGCTTCTGCGCCCGCAGATACCGGACATAGATGTCCGCCGGCAGGTAGGCCCCCGCCAGGTGACCGACATGTTTCAATCCATTGGCATAAGGGAGCGCCGCTGTGATCAGGTATCGTTTCGGATGGTTCATGCTATTCGTTAATGACTTTCGCGGACCTCCGGTCCGCGGGGGGCAAAATTACGCCCTTTGCGTCACTCCTGCAATTCGAACTCCACGCAAGCATTTCGTTTATAGTCGGTCGACAGGAACAGTTCGTACGTCTTTCCATGTACCGTTACTTCCATCAGGGCTGTGTTGGGGGGGATGCTGCCCAGGTTTTCGGCGAACAACACGAGCCGGTTCACCGGTAGGCTCTTATCGATAGGTACCAGTAACACTTTAGCTTCCGCCGTCAATTTATAATGCTGCAATAGCAGATCATTGTTCAAATAAAGGCTGACGGAATCACCGTCGATCTCACCGTTGTCATACAGGGCGACCCTGACCGTGTCCGATCCCCGCATAGGGATAGTCGCTACAACCGGCGTCTCCCGGCCCTGTAAAGTCTTTAGTTGTGCAGAATCCTTTTTCTTCTTCGGTAAGGCGAATGGAATGAATGGCGGCGCTTTCTTCTCCAACCGGATCGCTATGCTACCGGCCTGTGCCCCCTGCGGGCCGGATGCGGCAGCCCAGTGTCCTTCCAGCCAATCACGACGCCCCGGCGTTCGCCGGTAATACAAGACATGGAATCCGGTAGCCGCATCACCCGAGCTATCCTCACGGATCGTCAGGACCGAATCCCTGCCATAGAAGCGCCCGCTGATGATGAGATGCCGGATATATTGCGTCGTGGGAGAATACCAATGCAGCACGCCGGCTATAGCCGAGTCGCTTTCCGTGATTGTTAAGACAATTTTGTGCTTCGTGTCCGACCCATTGTCGGAAGCTGTCCCCGTCCATTGCCCACTAAGATCCTGCGCTTGCAATCCCTGCCCGATACCCGACAACAACCATAATAAGATTGTTAAAACCGATTCAAAACGCATGTATTAAAAGTAGTAAATTTAAACCCGCGCCCAAACCAGCCGTAGTCTGGGTCAAACAGGACAATATTAAACCTTAATGTTAAAATGAATCGAAAAAACTTTCTTATCCTTCCTTCTCATCTTCTTCACCCCAATTTTCTTTTCTTCAACTTTTTAAAAAGCGTAACTTTAGCAAAATAAATTAGCAAATGGGCGACCCGGTTTATTTTTTGAATCTGAAAATTGAAAAATATAGATGCTTCGGAGACAAGCAGGTGCTCGATTTGTCTGACGGAGAAGGCAACTGGAAAAAATGGACAGTCATCTTAGGGGATAATGGGACGGGGAAAACGAGTCTTTTGGAAATTCTAACTGGCGCTGAAACACAAGAAGAAAAGATGTCAGATGGGATGGTGTATTTGCCCAAAATATGGCCTCATGACCAGGATCCACAAAATGCAAAAGAAGGTGGCTCTTGTTCCATCGCATTGAGTATTCTTAATACAAACAGGAAAAGATCAAATGAAACCATTATTTACCTATTTAGAGATGGTGGTGTTTCAGTTGGGGTTCTTAGTGAGGAAACAAAAGAATTAAAATGTTTTGGATATGGTGCAAATAGGAAAATGGGCTCAGGTGGATTATCTAAATTATTGAATAATAATTCGGAAACGCTATTTAATGAAGATGCCAAACTCATTAATGCAGAAGAATGGTTGTTACAATTAGACTATGCTGCAAGTAAGGATTCTCCTGTGCAAATGTTTGCAATTGAAAAAAGGGACCAGGTAAAGCAAATCCTTATCGACCTGTTGCCGGATATTGAAGAAATACGTTTCACCGAGCCAACGAAAGAAAGCCTTAAATCAACTGTTGAATTTCAAACGCCTTTTGCCTGGATTTCGATACAGCAATTGAGCTTGGGATATAAGACGATGGTAACCTGGATAGTTGATCTCGCAGCCCGCATGTTCGAACGCTACCCCGACAGTCAGAACCCACTCGGTGAACCAGGTATCGTGCTTGTCGATGAGATTGATCTTCACCTTCACCCTAAATGGCAACGTAAAATATTCGATTATTTATCGGAAAAATTCCCCCAAACTCAATTTATCGTTACGGCGCATAGCCCTTTGATTGTTCAATCGGCGCCAAAGGATGCCAATATCGTTTTACTTAGAAAAGAAGCCGATCAGGTGGTCATTGACAACGATATTAAATCCGTTCAGAATTGGCGGATTGACCAAATACTTACCAGCGACCTTTTTGGCCTCGAAAGCGCCAGAGGTACAGAGGCAGAAAAGAAATTAGAAGAAAGAAAGCAGCTCTTGGCAAAAGATAAGTTGACCAAAGAGGAAAAAGAAAGACTTAATGAATTGGATTCCTTTGCTAACCGTCTTCCTGTAGCCTATAACCATGACGAGAGAGAAGCGATGAATATCGTTCAAGAGGCCGCAGAATACCTAAAAAATAAGAAAAAATAGGGAAGGCCGTATGATTCAGATCAAAAAGAAGCATACCATGCCCATTCCTGCTATATTGACTGTCCAGGGCTTAGTCGCAACAACGGCCTTATGTACTCTATTTACTGAAGGCAATATTGACTTCGACTTCGATAATAAAATCTACAGTCACGAAGATGTCAAAGACTTGCTTCGCAGAGTACAAGACGGGAAATGTTGTTTTTGCGAAGCGAAGATAGCTCATATCAGTTATGGAGATGTCGAGCATTACCGGCCTAAGGCTGGATGCGTACAAGAGGATGAAAAACTAAACCGGCCGGGGTATTATTGGTTGGCTTATGATTGGGATAACCTCTTTCTTTCCTGCGAAATTTGCAATCAGAGATATAAAAGGAATTATTTTCCTGTTATTGATAACGCGAAAAGAGCAATTTCGCATAGACATCTTATAAAAGACGAATCGCCGATTTTTATTAAACCTGACACAGAGGACCCTGAAAAATATATTGAGTTCAAAGAAGAAATCCCTTTTCCAATCAACGGTAATACAAGAGGAGCACAGACGATTGAAAAATTAGGCCTTGGTAGAGAATCGTTAAATGAGAGACGACGAGAAAAGTTGGGATTGATCAGAACACTCTATTATTTGGCAAAAAATATCCCAGTCACAACTGTTGAAATACGGCAAAAAGCGGTCAATGAAATTCGGAAAATTGCTTCAGAATTCACAGCTGACCATGCTGAATATGCCTCAATGTTCCGGGCTTTCTTTAAAAGGAACCCGGTTGATTTTTAGACTATGAATCGAAAAAACTTTCTTTCGTCCATATTAGCCATCAGTGCCATTAAACCGGAGTTATTCCAGGCTAAGCAAATTGATCGCGACTGTTTAGCGCGGGAAATGACGCCCCAATCCCTGCTTATCCCGCCCTATCTCAAACCCGGCGATAGCATCGGTATCACCTGCCCCGCCGGCGATATCACGGAAAAGGAGATCCAACCTGCGGTCCAGTTGATCGAGAGTTGGGGCTTCCGGACACTCACCGGGAGCACCGTCGGAAAAAAAGATTTTATTTATGGTGGCACCGACGCTGAACGCCTCGCCGATTTCCAGCAGATGCTTGACAATCCTGATCTGAAAGCTATCCTCTGCGCGCGGGGCGGCTACGGTTCGGTCCATATCGTTGACCAGCTGAATTTCTCGCCCTTGTTGAAATACCCCAAATGGGTCATCGGTTTTAGCGATATCACCGTTCTGTTGTGCCATATCTATTCCAATTTGCATATCGCGTCGATCCACTCCAAAATGTGCAACAGCTTTCCGGACGATTGGACAAAAGCCGAACCGGTTCAGGTGGCTTCCATTCTTTCGCTCCGGCAGGCGCTTAGCGGGAATGAGAAGATGAAATATACGACACCGCCGAATCCGCGGAACCGCCCCGGCACAGCCGAAGGTCAGCTGGTAGGCGGTAATCTCAAAACGATCGAGACCCTGGCAGGAACCCGCAGCGACATCTATACGGCCGGCAAGATCCTTTTTGTTGAGGACACCGGCGAATACCTGTATAGTATCGACCGGATGTTCTGGCACTTGCAGCGGACCGGTAAACTGGACCGGCTCACCGGTTTGATCGTTGGTGGGTTCAAGGTCAAACCCGACGATCCGGGTGAGGAATTCGGCCGTACCGTCTACGATATCGTCACTGAAAGGGTGAGTCCGTATAACTATCCCGTTTGTTTCGACTTCCCCGTAGGCCATCAGAAGGAGAATTATGCCTTTAAATATGGGGTTCCGCATACCCTTATCGTGGGGACTGACCAGGTGAGTTTGATGGAAATCACTCAACCCAATTTAACTTGAGCCTACTTCCGCCATATCTCCGACCCGGTGACACGATCGCCATCGTTTGCCCTGCGGGCTATATGCCGATGGAAAAGGCGCAAACCTGCAACGTCACGCTCCGGCAATGGGGCTACCGGGTCAGGATCGGGTCGACCCTTGGCGGCGATTCGAACAATTATTTCTCCGGCTCGGATGAAGAGCGCCTGGCTGATCTTCAGCAAATGCTCGACGACCCGGATGTCGGCGCCATCCTCTGCGGCCGCGGTGGCTATGGGCTTACGCGGATCATCGACCGGATCGATTTCACCCGTTTCCGCGCCAACCCCAAATGGGTCATCGGTTATAGCGACGTCACCCTGCTGCACGCTCATATCGAAGCCAACTTTGGGATTGCCACGCTGCATGCGCCCATGGCCGCAGCTTTTAACGACGGCGGGGCGGAGGGGCCCGATGTGCAATCGCTCCGAATGGCACTGGAAGGGAAAGACCTCAGCTATTTCTGCGACCCGCACCCATTCAACCGGGTTGGTCCTGTCAGCGCACCGGTTGCCGGCGGCAACCTGGCCATGTTGGCGCACCTCACCGGAACGGCTTCGGCGGCGCCGATGGCGGGAAAGATCCTCTTTATCGAAGACGTTGGAGAATATCTCTATAACATAGACCGGATGTTCCGCCAGCTTCAGCGGAGCGGCTGCCTCGACGGGCTCGTCGGGCTGATCGTCGGCAACTTCACGGATAGCAAAGACACGGTGCGGCCTTTTGGCGCGACTGCGGAAGAGATCATCCGCGATGTGACCAGGGACTACGACTATCCTGTCTGCTTTGGCTTCCCGGTCGGTCACGGCGTTCGGAACGTAGCGCTGCGGGTGGGCGTCCCTCATCGGCTTTCCATCACCGAAGAAAGCGTCAGCCTCTATTGTCCCGGCGGCGGCACCACCTCATAAGCATCCTGCCCGTCCTGCGAGATCGGCTCATACCACGTATTATTATAGACCAGGAAATCCTGGCCGTCGACCTGCTGGTCTACCGCACCATCGGGCAATTGGTAGATCACCGCTCCGGGCGGTGCAGCCACGACCTGGTATCCCTGACCAGTATAGGTATAGAACACCCCCGCGAAATAGTAATAGGTGACACCGTCTACTACCGGCGTTTCATAACCCGGCGGCAAGGAAGCGACAATCGCGCCGATCGGGGCAGTCACGACGGCATAACCGCCGTTCTGCGGCAGATAGAAACACCCGTCATCGTACCAGTACCGCGAATTATTGAAGTTGAACCAGATAGCATCTGCTGCCAGGGCGCTCAGGAAGAAGCCGACAGGGTGCCAGTGCGGCCCCCAATAATAAGGACGGTACGGATGATAGTAGTAAGGGTGGATACCGCGATAGTTCCCGGTATGATAGACGTTGACGTTGTTCCGCACCGTCACATTGTTCCGGACGGTGACCGTATTGTGGACGTCAGCCGGGCGACTGAAGTCATGACTGCCGACATTCCGGCTGCCGCCATTGATAGTCGCATGTTCATCGACGGGTCTGGTTTCCACCGGTCTGTTCTCGATTGGTCTCGCCGGTGCGGCAGGCGGACGCACAGTGGGCGCCGGCCGCGAAACCGGAGCCGGGTGATAGGCCGGAGCAGCCGGCCGGCCGCCGCCGCCGCCACCTCCATGATTAAATCGTTGGGCTATCCCTTGCAGCGGACCGACTATAACAAGCGCGAATGTGGCAGTAAGAGCGATCAGACTATATCTAAAAGGTTTATGCATAACGGTAAATTGAAGGTGATTTACTTTTTAACGGTCAGTGGCATCAGCTTTACCTTCCTGGCCCGATGCGGAACAGTGAAAGAGAACAAGGCATCCGGCAGACTGGGATTGATCTGCCAGTCGCTAAGCGTCGCTTCATATTGGGGATGCATGTCTTTATCGGTATACACGATCACCATCTTGATCGGCAGCGTGAAAGCATCGTCGGTGATCCAGAACTGAAAAGTCTTATCGGGGGAAGTACCGGCGATATGGTAGCACTCCTTATTGTCTACTTTGGTCAGTCCGAGGTAGACCAGCGTCTTCGAATCAGCCAGGATATCATCGACAAAGGTCGGGTAGAAGAAATCGGCGGCCGGAAATTCGATCCCATACAGTTTGTTGACCGTATCGATCATTTCTACCACGTTCAGCGGAGCATCAATCTGCCCGTATTGATTTTTATCCATCGAATAATAGGTGAGCGTCTTGCCGTCGAAATAGAAATCGTGGCTTCCCTGATCCCCTTCCGATTTTAACAGCAATTGATTCGGCCCGTGGATAAAGAGCTGCTGATCGTCTGAATGTTTGATCAGCCCCAATTCCTTGCTGCTGACATCATAATTGGACCGGATATCGACACTGCACGACGACAACTCTCCAATCATCGCGCTCATCTTGTCGAGGATCGCGACAGCCACGGTGTCGATCCTGCGTGTCTGCGCTTGCAGCTGACCGGCGGCGATGACGCCTGAGAATAAGATAATCAAAAATTTTTTTGTCATGGTTCCTCATTTTTGAATTCTGATCGAAATTACTACTTTTGACCTAAACCGGGCCGAACCCGGTTCATTAACACTTTATTACCGTGAAAACACTACCGTTGTACCTTGCCCTTGGCATGTTGATCCTGAACTCCTGTAAAAAGAGCAATTCCGGCAACAGCACGCCACCGACCCCATACTATCTCTCCTCCGTTGTGGCGGTATCGCCTCAACAACGCATAGTCGATTCTTTTTACTATGACACCCTCCATCGGGTCGATACGTTCACCCAGGTAATTTATGATACCACCAGCGGCAGCCCGATGTTCAACACCTGGACAGTTCAATTTCTATACCAGGACGCCAATCCGTCGCCATCCTGGTACAATTATTATGATGTGCCGCTCGGCGGCTATGGCGACTACCATCTCCTGTCCTACGATGCGAACGACCGCATAACCGAAGACACCAGCCTCAGCGGGTCCGGCTACGTCACCTATTTCTCCTACCCCAATAACAATATCGCCGCGACGACCCTCTTCGAAGGTACCGCCGACGACAATCAGATCGACACCCTCTATATGCGCAACAGTAATATCAGCCAGGAAGTCGTCTACACCCCGGATATCCCCGGGGAGCCGGATCAGCTTCAGGGGGATGTCGTTTTTACCGATGTTTCCACCGCAAACCCGGCCTATCACGCAGCCATCTCGGGTAGCATCGGCCCACTGTTGTTCAACCTGACCTTAAACAACGGCGCCGATTTTGTCGATTTTATTTCAAAAAATGCATGGCAACAGATCACGGGTACCGAGACATCTTCACCAACCAACGTGTTGCTCACCTATGTTTTAAGCACCGACAGCAAAGGCCGGCTCACCAAAATGACTGCCGGAAGCGGCGCCTCCGCCGGCATGATCCAGTTTAGCTATTATTGATTAAGTCTATCTTTGCATAGATTTAATCTATAGGATGACCTTCACACAACTGGAATACATCGTTGCCGTAGACACCTACCGGCACTTCGCCGTGGCTGCCGGTCATTGTTACGTGACCCAGCCCACCCTAAGTATGCAGGTGCACAAACTTGAGAAAGAGCTTGGCATAACGGTCTTCGACCGCAGCAAACAACCGGTGATCCCCACCGAAGCTGGCCGCGATATCATCGATCAGGCCCGAAAAATTCTCAGTGAACGCCAGCTGATCGGCGAAATCGTCCAAACAAAAAAAGGCATCCTGGCAGGTGAGCTGCGCATCGGCATTATCCCCACCCTTGCGCCGTATCTCTTGCCCCTTTTCATTCCGGGTTTCACCGCCAAATACCCGCAGATCAAATTAGTCGTCAACGAAATGACAACCGAAACGGTGATTTCGCGCCTGCGGGACGGCCGAATAGATGTCGGTGTTCTCGTCACTCCCCTCAACGAGAATGGCATCCGCGAACAGGTACTTTTCTACGAAGAGCTGCTTGTCTATGTCTCCCGCAAGAATGCAGCCTATAAGAAAACATATATGCTTGCACAGGATATCGATCCGGCCAAGTTATGGCTGCTTGAAGAAGGCCACTGCTTCCGGTCGCAGATCGTTCGCCTTTGCGAGCTACGCAAAGCCAGCAAAGAAGGCAGCCATTTCGAATATGAAGCCGGAAGTCTCGAGACCCTGCGCCGGATGGTCGAGATCAACGACGGGATCACGATCCTCCCCGAACTGGCGGCTACGGATCTTAGCGGCCGGCAACAGCAGCTGATCCGACACTTCAAAAGGCCCGCGCCCATGCGTGAGGTTAGCCTTGTCGTCCACCGGGATCTCATCAAGCAGCGGCTTGTTAACGCCTTGAAAGAGGAGATCATCCGCTCCGTTCCTGAGAAGGTCCGCCAGAACCGGAACCTGAATGTCGTTCCGATCTAACCGGCCGGAGGCCGGACTTAAGTGCAAAAATCTTAGCTTGCAGCCCTTATGACGGTCAAAAAAGTATTGCTCGACATATTAGGCGAGACGAAATATCTGTCTCTCCTTTCCCGTACCTATCAGGCCCTTTACCGTACAGGGTTGTTGGGTAAAGAATATGAAGATGTATATTTCCTGAAAAAGATGATTCGTCCGGGCGATTATTGCGCCGACATCGGCGCCCACCTGGGCTATTTTACGATTGAACTGAGCAAATTGGCCGGCGAGAACGGCAAAGTATTCGCCGTCGAGCCCCTCACCCCATTCCACCGCGTCCTTCGACGCCTTATCGAACGGAAAAAAGCCCGCAACGTTACCCTGTACCAATTAGCCCTGGGCGGCAACGGCGAATACGTTGAAATGGGTATCCCGCAAGTCGGCGCGGATCGCAGATTTGCGCACGCCCGGATCAAACAGAACAACGAACACCTGGAATTCGTCCGGTCCGAGAAAGTGAAGAACGAAAACGGCGACAACCTCTTCCTGCACCTGCCCCGGCTCGATTATATCAAATGTGATGTCGAAGGGTTCGAATACCAGGTATTTGCTTCGATGCTGCGGACGCTTGAAGCGCACCACCCCATGCTTTTGTGCGAGTTGTTCGACCGCGATCTGCTGATCCGGTTCTATGAGCTCCTTAAGCCGCTCGGCTATCGGGCATACACCCTCAGGAAGAATGGGCTGATCGCTGCCGACGTCTACGCGCAGGGACAGATCCCGCCGAACAATTATTATTTTTTCCCGCCACAACGCGACGACCGGTTTAAGCCTTTCGTTCGTCCCTAGATACAAACCGCCGCTGGCTTAGGGCAAGTCATTCCAAAAGCGATTTACTGTTGCTCCTGCTTGAGCTGAGCCGAATCCCGATTTCGACCACTAACGGGGCTCAAGAGACGAAACTGGACTTCGGAACTGTAGTTGTCTATTGTCCGTGTGTTCGTGATTCATTTTGCTTAAAGAGAAATGCGATGTCGATTAATATACTCTTGCAAAAACCTACTGCTTCTGGCATACCCGATTCCTGTACTGATGTACGTATCCAGGATTTGGATCGTTTCCTTTGCTGCTTGCAAAGGGTCTATGCCCATGAGTTGAATGCCACCATATTTTTCCGACGCGGTAATTTGATTTAGATAATTTTGAAGACTGATTGAAATTCCACCCTCTCTCATACTTACAATTCCAATTACTTGCCCGTCCTTATCAACCAAGGCCCCACCTGAATTACCCTTATTTGTAGCTGCTTGGATACAAATAATTGACTTATCTTTTGTAACGCCGGAAATTGTGCCATAGTGCGTCACCATAGTTGGCGTTCCCAAGGGAAATCCAGAAAAAACTATATTATCACCCACATCCAAATCTGTGTCGTTTGAAAGGCGCAGTATTGATTTTTTATCAATTGGACTGTTTGTTTTTAATATTGCGAAATCCTGGAATAGGGGTTCCGGCGAAGCTTTGGTAGGAATGCTAATACAAGCAAGCCCAATTGTGTCGTTGTCTTCGGTAATTGCCTCCAAATCCGGATATATATTGAATTGAACATTTTTAGCTGAATCGACAATAATTTGAGAAACGACGTGAAAGCAGGTTGCTATCTTATCAGGACCGATGAAAAACCCAGTTCCGCTACTATTTCCTTGTTTACTGATTATTTTGACGCAGCTTAGGCGAGATTGGTGTGTAGTCATCTTCGATATTTGATTCTGACCGTCACAAGATGAAATACTCATAATTGCATAAAATAATATGTATATTTTGTTCATTTTCACATAATTTAATACTTCAAATGAAATCTATATACTTAAGATTCAAAGGAGGGAATGTTTACACAACTGGATTATTTTTTTATTGCAGGGCAAAATCTACTGCGGTTTTCAGAAATCAACGATCCAACACCGAATCTAACCTTTCCCTGAACGGGGAAAAATCATGCAGATTATTATGCCCGGCTCCGTCAATGGGGATGAACTCATCCCCGGGTTTCAGCATCGACTTTAGCCGTGACGCGTTGCTAAACGGAATCGTCCAGTCTGCCGTGCCATGGAAGATCGTGACCGGCGCCGTTACCTGTGGGAGATGGGAGTAAATGGGGAAATGATAATGTAGCATGCGGCCCCAGGGATAGATCGGCAAATAATGATAACCCAGCGATTCCAGACTATAAAAAGGTGATTCGAGGATCAGCCGCCGGCAATCCCGGACATCCGCCAGTTCAGCCGCAATGCCTGTCCCCATGCTCCGGCCGTAGAGAACGATCTTCGAAGGCGGCCACCGGCTGCGGGCCAGCTTGTACAGGACCAGCGCATAGTCGTAGAGTTTTTGCTCGCTGAATTCCCCGGTGCTCTTGCCAAAGCCGGGGTAGTCCATGATCCAGCATTCGTAGCCTTTTCGGGTAAAGTCGCCGGCTATCGGGCTATACCATTCGATATCATTACGATTCCCGTGGAAATAAAGAACAACCCCTTTTGGCGGGCTGTCCGGCGGCCGGTCAACGGCCCGGAATTCGACCAGGTTCAGGTTCGTCGACTTGTCATAAGCGATATTCAATTCCGTATTCGGCTGCTCGCCGAATTTATAAACCGCTGACGCGGGAACAGCCACGGGATGCCAGAGAAAATAGCTCTGCGTGTGATACAGGACGATACCGATAATGCCGTATAACAGCAGAACTATCTTCGTCCATCTCCAGATCAGCCGTTTATTCACTTTCGATGCGTTTGAGGTTGAAATTGGGTACCGGCGATACGATCAGCGGGAATTTCTCGATCGTGACATTGGATGGATCGAGCCCAAAACCTCTTTCCTCCGACAGGCTCAGCTCTTTCAGCCAGAAATACAGCTTCATGATCACCCGCTCATGAAACGGCAGCTCGTTGTCCTGGCTAAGGAATTTTTCCATCACGATGAACTGGAAATCTCCCACCACATTGTTCCGCTCCAGCGATTCATACCGGCTTGTGACATTCACTTCCCGGTTATTGACGAGGTCTTCGACCACTTTGCGGAACATGAGGCTGATCTTCGGCTCAATCCGGAAGCCCAGCCGGAACTCCACCCGGATAATATCGTTGGGAATGATGTGATCGACGCTGTATTCCGCGGTGTACGGATCATCCACCGTATCCACATGCACAAACCAATAGATGTCGGCGCGCTTCGGCTTTTTGTTCAGAATGGAATAGATGATCTTGTGCTCAATCTCCTTCGGGTTGTCTGCGCTGGTCATATATACGAGGTGCGTCGCGTACTTACCGACCGTCCTGTCATTGCTCAGCTCCTGGATCTGCGGGATATAATTTTCCATCCGGACAAACTCGACATACCGGTTCTTAATCTTCCGGGCCCGGAACCAGACATACATAACGGCGAATAACCCCCCGCCAACGATCACCGTGACGTAGCCTCCGTGCACAAACTTCTCCAGGTTGGCGGTCAGGAAACTAAGCTCGATGGTCAGATAGACCGTGAGGTATAGGTAGATCAATGTCGAGGGGATCCGGCGGCTGATCAGGTAGTTGGAGAACAGGATGGAGGTAGCCAGCATACACAAAGTGATCGCCAGACCGTAGGCCGCTTCCATGTGGGCGGAGCTTTGGAAATACAGGACGATTCCGGAGCAGCCAAGGAACAACAGGAAATTGATGGCCGGTATATAGGACTGTCCCCGCTCTTCCGTGGGATAGCTGATCCGTAGCTTGGGCCAGAGGTTCAGCCGCATGCTCTCGCTGATCAGGGTATAGGAGCCGGTGATGAGCGCCTGGCTGGCAATGATGGCAGCAGTGGTCGCGATGATGATCCCGGGGATGACAAACCAGCTAGGCATAATGGCATAGAAAGGATTGCTTAGATTGGTGTCGAAAACCCTGCCCCGATATTGCGCCAGCAGCCAGGCCCCCTGACCCAGATAATTGAGGATCAGGCAGGTTTTTACATAGATCCAGGAGATCCGGATATTCCGCCGCCCGCAGTGGCCCAGGTCGGAATAGAGGGCTTCCGCACCGGTTGTACAAAGGAAGACCGCCCCCAGGATCCAGAACCCCTTTGGATAGGTGGTTAGCAGCTGGATCGCATAATGCGGACTTAGCGCCCGGAAAATGCCCGGGTCTTCCAGTAAATGGCTGCTCCCCAGTATCGCCATCATGGTGAACCAGATGAACATGATCGGCCCAAAAAGCTTGCCGATCGAAGGGGTGCCGAACTGCTGCAGAAAGAAGAGGATGACCAGGATGCCCAGGACAAAATAGACGATCGTCGATTGATCGATGTACCGCAATGCGGGCATCTGCCTCAGCCCTTCGATCGCAGACGTCACCGAGATTGGGGGCGTGATCATTCCATCCGCCAGCAGGGCCGCCCCGCCGATCATTGCCGGGATCACCAGCCACTTCTTTTGCCGCCGCACCAGCGCAAACAGGGAGAAAATACCCCCCTCTCCGTTGTTGTCCGCCTTTAGCGTCAGCCAGACGTATTTTATAGTTGTTTGAAGCGTCAGGGTCCAGATGATACAGGAGAGGCTGCCCAGGATCAGCTTTTCTTCTATCACCCTCGAATGGATGATCGCATTCAATACATAAAGCGGGGAAGTGCCAATATCGCCATAGATGATTCCTAACGCAATAACCAGGTTTGCAAAACTAACTCTGTTGATCTGCTTGCTCATTTTCCGCCGAACCTCCGGTTCGATAGTAAAAGCCACAAAGTTACGGATCGGCAACCTAACTTTCAGAAACCCCGTACTTTTAGTTAACTTAGACATTAAAACATATATCAAAAAACGTCGCGCCCGGCCATGAATAGAATCCTGTCCTTTCTTCTGGTTACGATTGCCCTCCTGAATTCACCCCTCGCAAAAGCGCAGGTCTCCCAGATCGTTTATTCCGAACCCGAGCGGGAAGACGGCCGCCGTACCAACTTCGAGATCATCGGCAAAATGAACGGCAACTTCCTGGTGTTCAAGAACAACAACACAAATAATGCCATCAGCGTCTACGACAGCACCATGCGGTCGCAAAAGCGGGTTCTGCTGACCTTTATGCCGGAACGGTATATCAACATCGACTGGGTCGCCTATCCCGATTACTGTCTCGTGTTCTACGAATACCAGAAAAAAAGCATCGTCCATATCGCCGCAGCCAGGCTGGACGCACAGGCCCAGCTGATCGGGCAACCGGTCGAGCTCGATACCACCCAGGTCGGATTCGCCTCTAACAATAAGATTTATACGACTATCGTCAGTGAGGACAAGCAGCGAATTATGATCTTCAAGATCAACAGCCATGACCCCAAGAATTTCCTTTTCACCACCTTCCTCTATGACTATGACCTGAAGCTGGTCGACCGTCACCGGCTTTACCTGGCTATGGAGGACCGCAATGACCTTTTCACGGATTTCCTCGTGGACAATCAAGGGACTTTTGTCTTCGCCAAATACCTGCGCAGCGGCAGCAATGACTATGTCTCCAGGGTCTCGGTCGTGACCAAGGGGCCGGCCGCGGACAGTTTTTCGGTCAGGGACATGGGCGCGGGAGACCGCATCCTCGACGAGATCAAGATCAAGGTGGACAACAACAATAACCGGTACATCATCTCGGGGTTCTATTACAAGGAACGCCGCGGGAATATCGAAGGCCTGTATACCGTCCTGTGGGATAAGGCTACTAATGCCCGGTTGGAGGAAAAGGTCACCGTTTTTTCCGACGAGCTCCGTGCACTGGCGAAGAGCACCGATGCCACCGTTAAAACCGCATTCAATGATTTCTTTATAAAGCAT
>DATMLR010000179.1:0-6423 GCA_035570015.1 Puia sp. | reverse complement strand
TGATTTTTTTATAAAGTTAGGTAATCAATTATTTAATTTGCGGGAAAAGGGGGATATGCGTTACCGGATTTTAGATTGGGCGGTGGTGCTTTGCTGTTGTGCCGGTGAACTGCGAGCGCAGGATGTCAAGGATTTTGCCGGCAAGTTGGACACGCTAAAGACCTCGCTGAAGATCCCGGCGATGGGTGCGGCGGTGATGGAAGGGGATTCGATACTGCTTGAGCGGGGATATGGCGTGCCTGCCAATGCGGTGTTCCGGGTGGCTTCGATCACCAAGACCCTTACGTCCACGCTGGTGATGCAATTGGTAGAACAGGGGAAGCTAAATCTCGACTCGCCGGTCATCCGGTATGGAGTTGACCTGGGAAATCCGGCGATCACCGTGCGGAATCTGCTGACGCATACGTCGGAGGAGGTGCCGGGAAGCTGGTATTCGTACAACGGGAATCGTTATGGGCAGCTGGGACCGATCATCGCAACGGTTTCAGGGAAGCCTTTCTATCAGGTGCTGATGGAAAATATTGTCAGGCCGCTAAATATGTATTCTACGGCGCCAGGGGATTCACTCACGCATTATTTCGATTATATCAAGGCCTATCCGGGGATGTTCAACTTTTTTGAGACGGCGCATGCGCGGCTGGTACGGCCTTTTGCGGTGGATGACAAGGGGAATGTAGTGGAAGTGACCTATCCGGATCAATTTGGCGCTTATGGCGAGCTGGCGACGACGGTAGGGGATCTCCTGAAATATTCGGCAGCGATTGACCGGCATCAATTCGTGTCGGCGGCCACACAACAACAAATCTTTACAGCTAACCTGACAACCAGCGGGGCGTTGACGCCGTATGGATTGGGGTGGTTTGTACAAAATTTCAAAGGTGTCGATTATTATTGGCACTATGGGCAATCGCAAGGTGAGTCGGGGATATTTGTGAAGGTTCCTTCGAAGAAATTGACGGTGGTGGTGTTGGCGAATACCGATAAGCTGAGCTCGCCGTTTCCGCTGGGGGATGGGGATCTGATGATGTCGCCGGTGGGACAGTTGATCTATAAGGATTTTATTCATGGGAATCTAAGTGATAGCGATTTTCTTAATAAATTGTTGATCCGGGAAGCAGCGATGGATTTCGTGGATGGGGATACGGCGGGGGCCAGGGACGTATATGATCTTTATTCCAAAGTGAATTTTACGAATATGCCGGCGGTGCCTCCGGCGGGCAATGTAATCGCGGAGATAAAGGATGTGCCGGTCCGGCGGGATACGGGTCAGGCGTTCACGCTGCGGACGAAGACGACGCTGCGGGTGTACGGGGTGGGTGAAGACTGTTCGGGGGACCACCATGAATGGTGTGATTATGGGTGGATCGAGAATGCGGCGGGAAAGGTCGTCTGGCAGATGCAGGGGCAGCCGGTTCAGCCCGCGGGTGGCGCGGCCAAGAATCAGCGGGTGGATGCGGTGATCGAGCTACCGGCCGGCGATTACAAATTGCGGTATAAGTCGGACTGGGGGCACGCGTATGGGAATTGGGATTCCTTACCGCCGGATCAGTTCTTTTGGGGAATTGTCGTTTATAAGCAATAAGCTATGAAGGATATACAGGCAGAGAAGGCAACGCTGTTCAAGACGTTGCATGAGCGCGAGGGTCTGCTGGTCTTACCCAATCCGTGGGATGCGGGGTCGGCGAAAATATTGGCAGCGCAGGGTTTCGAAGCACTGGCGACGACAAGCGCGGGGCTGGCGTGGATGCTGGGGAAGCCGGATGGGGAGATGGCGGTCACCCGGGAGGAATCGATGCGAAATGCACGGGAGATCGTGGGGGCGACAGGGTTACCGGTGGCGGCAGATCTGGAAAACGGGTATGGGGATGATCCCGAGGAATGCGCTGCGACGATTCTGCAAGCAGCACAAGCGGGGCTGGTTGGCGGATCGATCGAGGAGTGCTACCGGGAAGCCGGGTAATCCGATCTATCCATTCGAGCTGGCGGTGGAGCGGGTCAGGGCGGCGGTAAAAGCTGCGCGCAGTCTCCCTTTTCCTTTTATACTGGCGGCGAGAGCGGAGAATCTGATCAATGGCCGGCCGGACCTTCCCGATACGATCCGGCGGCTGGAAGCCTTTGCGGAGGCGGGTGCGGATGTGCTCTACGCGCCGGGGTTGAAGACAAGGGAAGAAGTCAGTGCAGTCGTCAAGGCGGTAGCGCCGAGGCCGGTGAACGTACTGGTAGGGATTTCGGTCCTGCGGCTTCCGCTCGAAGAGCTGGCAGAGCTGGGGGTGAAAAGGGTCAGTCTGGGGTCGGTGCTGGCGCGGATAGCATATGGGGCGATGATGGAGGCGGCGGAAGGGCTACGCCGGAGAGGGGATTTGTCCTTTGTGGGCAGTGGGGCGACCTATGCGACGATCAATGACATGTTAAAAAAAAGTTATCCTTGAAGCCGACTAAACCTGGCTGAGAAAACAATGTCCAATATTGCATTGGGTCGCCAATGGGTCTAAAACTAAACCATAAAATCGGATGAGGCAAACACTGATCCTGCTGCTTATTTTGCTGGGCGGAGCCTTGTCCCTGCGGGCACAAACGGGATCCAAAGAATCTGATTCGCTGGCCCGACTGAAGGATTTACGGGATATTGCAGATTCGATTTTCAATCATCACGCCAAGCCGGAGCCGGCGACAGCAGGCGGGTTCCACAATTCGCCATTTCCGGCGGTAGGATATACCCTTGCCACGGGTATTGCAGCGGTGTTCAGCGACCGGATGGACTTTCATACCGGCGACACTTCGGGAAAGATAACCGACATCCTCTCCAGCGTAACCTATTCCCAGTATAATCAAATTATCGCCCAAAGCTATGCCGACATCTGGGCCGGCCATGACAAGTACAATATCATTGCGGACTGGCGGTATATGAAATACCCGTCGACGACATTCGGACTTGGCGGGCATACTCAATATACGGACGGTTATACGATCGATTTCAACTACATCAAGCTGCATACCACGGTCATGCGGTATGTCGCGCCTAACCTGTATCTGGGGTTGGGATATTACTTCGACTATTTCAACGGCATCAAGGAAGTAGACCCGCCGCCGGGGGTGGTGACGAGCTTTCAGAAATACGGTCTCACACCCACGGAAGCCGGCAGCGGACCGGTAGCGCGGGCATTGTACGATTCACGGGACAATCCGCCGAATCCGCTCAGAGGCTGGTATGCCAGCGTGACCTATCATCCCAGCTTCCCCGCATTGGGAAGTCAGGGTTACTGGGCGACCTTGCAGATCGATGCCCGTAAGTATATCAAGTTACGGGACGATGGCCGGAACGTGCTGGCATTTTGGCAATTCGACTGGCTGAGCGTGGGCGGAAAGACCCCTTATCTGCTGCTTCCCAGCACCGGCTGGGATGACATGTTCAATACCGGACGCGGATATATCCAGGGACGGTACCGGGGTACCGATATGGAATACCTGGAAGTAGAGGACCGGTTTACGATCAGCCGCAACGGGTTGATCGGCGGTGTGGTATTTGCGAACGTCGAAACATTCAAGAAGGCACTGGCAGCGCCGCAGCTCCATGATTTCGATCCGGGCTGGGGCGCGGGGATCCGGATTAAGCTGAACAAACACTCCAATACGAATATCTGCGTGGATTATGGCTGGGGGCTGCAGGGATCGCAGGGGATCGCGGTCAATGTGGGGGAAGTTTTCTGAGGTAATCCCCCAGCACATTATAGAAATGATTTCCTTCCAACTTCAATTTATCCAATTCGATCAACGCCTGCTCGCGGCCGTTAGCTTTGTATAAGGCAAAGGTCCGGTTGAGCGCGACGCCGGGCGAGTAATTGATCATCAATAGCTGGTTGTACAGCTGCAGGATCTCCTCCCATTTCTCGGGTGTATCTTCCTTTATGCAGTGCCAGGAGGCGATCCTTGCTTCCAGGTGGTAGGAACTCAGCTGGTTCCCGATGGCGGACAGCGCAAGGTACTGCATGCCCCGGCGGATGAGGTCGGTATCCCAAAGGCGTTCGTCCTGCTGGTCATAAAGAATGACTTCGTTTTCACCCGACAGACGAGCATTGAAACGGGAGGCGTGGAAGAACATTAGAGCAAGGAGGGCGTTAGTCTTCGGCTGATTTGTCCCCGGATATTCGGTCAGCAACACACCCAGACGCATCGCTTCCCAACAAAGCTCCTTCTGAAGAATGCGATTGCCGCTCCGCGAAAAGTACCCTTCGCTGAACAGGAGATAGATGATGTGGAGGACGTTGTCGAGCCGGGCGGGGACTTCGGTTGCAGGAGGCAGTTCCAGTTTGATTTCGGCGGTCCGCAGCTTCTCTTTGGCGCGGAAGAGGCGTTTGTTGATGGTTTCCTTGTTGGTGAGGAAAGCTTCTGCGACCTCGTCTATCCCGAAGCCGCAAAGGATGCGCAGGGCCAGGCCGATCTGGGCTTCGCTGGCGATGGCGGGGGTACAGATGGCAAATAGCATCTGGAGCTGGCTGTCACGGATGTGCTGAGGCGAAAAATCGATGTCGAAAGCGGCAGGGTCGTCTTCCTGTCCGGCGATTACCCGGATGGCCGGGATGACCTTATGCTCGAAGATATCACGTCGTCGGAAGAGGTGGATCGTCTTACGTTTGGCGACGGTATAGAGCCATGCGGTAGGGTTCGGGGGCATTCCTTTCGTCTCCCATTCTTCAGCCGCGGTCAGGAAGGTATCGCTGACGATATCTTCCGCGATCTCGATATGCTCCAACCCAAAAAGGTTGCTGATGACGGCAACCATTTTGGCGAATTCTTGCTGGAAGAGTTCTTTTAGTGATACGTTGGGCATACTAGCCAAATAAAGGCCGGATTTCGACGCTGCCGCTCTGATCGAGGATCGGGCAGCCATGTGCCAGCGTAGTCGCGTCATCGAGGTTGTCCGCTTTGACGATGATAAAGCTGCCCAGCACTTCGCGGATCTCGACGAAGGGGCCGTCGGTGATGACGCCGCCGGGCTTCAGCACTTTGCCTTCCATCGCAAGGCGCTGGCCGCCTGCGGACATCCGGCCCTGGGCGGCAATGCCGCCGGCCCAGTCCTGCCATTTCTTTGCGATGGTCTTGAATTCTTCCGGCGGGATGTTGCCGGGATCGCCGTTTGGAAACCGGAATAAGAGTGCAAATTCTTTCATTGTTTGTCTTTTATGTTAATATGGATCGGACCGGGGTGAGTTGGACAGGCCGGCAAAAATATTTTTTCTCTCTTGTCCAATTTTAGTCCTTTAACTTGTAATAGGTATAAAATTAATATTATGGATGAATTTATGTTGATTCTCAGACATCAGGACGGCTCAAAGATAGCCTCTCCCGAACAAATGCAAATCTGGATGAAACAGACAATGGATTGGATCGGCGGGATCGCCGCTCAGAACAAATACATCGGGGGCCAGGGGCTGCTGTTCGATGACAGCCGGGTGGTCAGCCGGCATTCGGTGGTCACCAATGGACCGTTTGGCGAGATCGCGGAGACGATCGGAGGTTATATGATCGTCCGGGCTGATTCGGTCGATGAAGCAGTGGAATTTGCCAAGGGCTGTCCCGTGCTGCAGGGCGAACCCAACAGCGTGGAGGTCCGCAAGATCGCGAAGCGGGATGGCGTGCACTGAATATGGCGGAGAATGAGCTTATACCGCATTTGTTCCGTACAGAGTACAGAAAGATCGTTTCGGTGCTCTGTGCGCGTATGGGGTTTGGGCAGATGGAAGTGGCGGAGGACATAGCCAGCGAGACATTCCTGGCGGCCGTACAGACCTGGCCCTTAGCGGGTCTGCCGCCGCATCCGGTCGCATGGTTGTATCATGTGGCTAAGAATAAGGCGAGGAATTATTTACAGCGGCAGGCGGTGTTCAGGGGGAAAGTGGTTCCCGAGATGAAAAAAGTGACCGCGGAGGAATTGGAGATCGATCTTTCACCGGCTAATATCGAGGACAGTCAATTGAGGATGATGTTTGCGATCTGTCATCCGTCGATCCCTGCGGAGGCCCAAATCGGGTTATCGCTTCGCATCCTTTGCGGCTTTGGGATCGAGGAGATTGCGGATGCTTTCCTGAGCAATAAGGAGACGATCAATAAGCGGCTGTACCGGGCGAAGGAGAAGATGAGGGAGGAAAAAGTGGATATTGCTGCGCTAAATGCGCTGCAGATAGAGGACCGGTTACCCGCGGTGTTGACGACGATCTATCTGTTGTTTACTGAAGGGTATTATTCAGTCCCGCGCGACCCGGAGATGCGATCCGAGCTTTGTCACGAGGCGATGCGGCTATGCCGAATGCTGATCGACTATCCGTTGACGGATCAGCCCATAGTAAATGCGTTGCTGGCGTTGATGTGTTTCCATGCGTCGCGGCTGGATGCGCGGGTCGATCAACAGGGGGAGCTGGTGTTGTA
>DATMLR010000178.1:0-6224 GCA_035570015.1 Puia sp. | reverse complement strand
AAATGAATGAAGCCCGGACATGCCAGGCTTCAAAATATGAAATTTTCTCATGTGAGCTAGGATGTCGAAGTTAGGGTAAGTTCACAAATAATTAATCAAAGTGATAAAATAATTGTTCCCGATCAATTGACGGCTTCGAATTTGTAGCAATCCTGTAGAACTTTTCCGATGGGACAGGCCCCGGAGCAAAATTTTTCGACGACCTCCTGCAGCCGGCCCCGGACTTCCGTCATTTGGCGGATCTTCTCATCAATCCGGGCAATCTTTCTTTTAACGAAACGCAGTCCGCGTTCCGGCTCGAGCACCCCTTCTTCATAAAGGATCAGCATGCCCAGGGTCTCCTGCAGCGTAAATCCATAATCCTTGATCTGGCGGATCGCCAGGAGGCGCCGGAGCACCGTCTCCGGATAATCTTTGAACTGACGCGGGCCCCGGTCGTTGTCGGGCGACCGGATCAACCCCATCTTCTCATAGAATCGTATCGTATCCCGGCTTAGGCCTGATCGCTTGGCGAGTTCTCCAATCCGCATAAAAAATATTTTTTGAGCAAAGGGCGCCTGTGGACTATACTCCACGGTATATGTTTGCAGGACGAATTTAATCAATAAATCATGGAAAAATTCCCGCAGTCCTTTTACACGGTCCGATTTAATGATTGCGACCCCCTCGGACACCTGAATAACAGCAAATACCTCGATTATTTTCTCAATGCCCGCGAAGATCATCTGAAGGAAGTTTATGACATCGACCTCAAAGTTTGGGCGCAGCAGGGACAGGCGTTTGTCGTCACCGCGCACGAGATCCGTTATCTCCGGCCGGCGACCTATAACGAATCCGTCGCTATCCAGACGGCCCTGATCGGGTGGGGCGAAAGTACACTGCTGGTTGAGATGTGTATGTTCGGAAAAGACCGGCAACTGAAGGCCATCCTCTGGACAACCTTTACCCGTATTCACCCGGTTACGGGAAAAAGAATGGTCCACCCGCCGGAATTCCAGCCCTGGATTGACCAGGCCCTGGTGGCAGGGATTGCCGAACAAGGGATGTCCGCGCGTATAGAAAGCCTGCGGAAGGAAATTCAGCTCTGACCGATCAGCATCCCGGCGACAAAAACGACCGCGCCGCCGACAACGATCTGCAGCATCGCCTTCAGCATTCCGGTTTCCATATACCGGTGACGCACCCACGCAATCGCAAACAGTTCGGCGATCACTACGGAGATTGCCAGGGTCATGGCTGCATGGTAGGAGGATAACAGGAATGGCAGGGCGTGACCGGCCGCGCCGACAAAAGTCATCAGGCCGCAGACAAACCCCCGGGTAATGGGGTTCCCGCGTCCGCTCAGTTTGCCATCGTCGGACAGCGCTTCCGAGAAAGCCATACTGATCCCGGCGCCGACCGCCACGGCAATACCGACAAGAAAGGTGGTGTGGTTATTTTTGGTGGCGAAGGCCGTAGCGAAGAGTGGGGCCAGGGAGGAGACAGAGCCGTCCATCAATCCTTCCAGACCCGGCTGAATGATATGCAATATCAACTCGCGCCGCTCGTCTTTTGGCGTGGTGTCCATGATTCAAATTTCGCAGAAAGATAGCTCAATTTTCGGTTATCGCGCGCTTCCCGCGGGCGGTTCCAGTGTAGGATACGTGATCCCCAACTGATCGAGGTAGGTTTTATATTTGGCCGGGTTGTAATAGAACGGTCTCATTTGCTCCCGGTATTTATCCATGGTTGCCTTGTTCAGAAAGGTAGAGGGCGGATCTTTCTCTGTTATGAAAGACACATAATGCACATCCTTCGTCTGGACATTCGTGAAATAGGCTTTTGCCGAATCCAGCAGCGCGGGGTTGGTGATCATATCGATGAGTGTAAGGGCAACCGCTTTGGCCCCTGCCACCGAACCCTTGTGCGCGATCGGGGTGGCCATCGCGATCGCATCCGCCCAATGGTGACCTTTGGTACCGGGGACATTCGCCGGATAGAACAGTTGGATGGTCGGGACATTCCAGGAGATATCGCCGACATCGTCGGAGCCGCCGCCCATGGAGAACGGGATCGATCCCTTCAGCGTGTCGACGTTCGTCCTCAGCCCGTCGATGGGTGTGCCATCCTCAAAATCGACCTTGGGCGCCTCCACCAGCTTCTGTACCGCCCGGGCCAGTTGCTGATCGGCGTCCGACCAAACTGGCATGCCTACCCGCCGAATATTGGCCGTCATGGCTTCCGCAAGCGCCTTATTGAAATGCGGGGGCCATGCGGCCCCGAGGATCCGACAGTTCATTTTGGTATCTGTCATCAGCGCAGCCCCCTGCGCGATCCGCTGTCCCGCCTCATACATGCTCAGGATATCCGGATAGGTCCGTTCCCGAAAATAATACCAGACGCTTGCTTTTGACGGGACGACATTGGGCTGATCCCCGCCGTCGGTGATCACATAGTGAGACCGCTGCGTGGGCTTGAGGTGCTCCCGTTTGAAATTCCAACCCACATCCATCAGCTCTACCGCATCCAGCGCGCTTTTGCCCCGCCAGGGTGCGCCCGCCGCATGCGCGGCCTCCCCATCAAAACTGAACTGCACCGACACCATGCCGTTATAGCCCGGGTCGCCGTAGCGGGCTTCGAACCGGCTATTAACGTGCGTAAAAATGCAGGCGTCGACCTGCTTAAAGAGCCCGTCCCGGATATACCAGGCCTTGCTGCCCAACACTTCCTCTGCTACTCCTGGCCAGATGACCAGGGTGCCGGGAAGATGGTTCTTTTCCATCAACTCCTTGACCGCGATCGCTCCGAAGATGATCACCGCCTGCCCCGAGTTATGCCCCTCTCCATGTCCCGGCGCTCCTTCAACGATGGGGGATTTATACGCTACACCGGGTTTTTGCGATGCCTTGGGGATACAGTCCAGATCGCTCCCCAGCGCAATTACCGGACTTCCGCTACCCCAACGTGCTATCCAGGCCGTGGGTATCCCCGACACCCCGCGGTCGACGGTAAACCCGTTCTTTTCCAACACCCCTGTCAGGTATTTGGAGGTTTCGAATTCCTGGAAACCCAATTCGCCGAAACTGAATACCATGTCGACCATTTCCTGCACCAACTTCTCCTTGCCCGTGACGGAGGCAAGCGCCTGTTTCTTCAGGGATTCGACAAAAGCGGTATCATGTCGGGCTGCGACCTGACCACGGCCCGCGATCGTTATGAAGACAAAAAAGTGGATGAACCCTGGTTTGGGGAAGGGGAATTTCATGTGTGCAGTAGTTTCATCCAATATAGCGAATATTTCCTATTCAGATTTCGAACTCTTCAGCACACATCTTCAGGTTACTGATAAATTTAGTAAGTTCGATCTTAAAACCATTCCAATGTTCAAGTCACTGCCTTTCCTGTGGACTTTGTTGTTTTCATTGAGCGGTTGGTGCCAGTCAGAGCCGTTGATTGTCCCTATCTATTCGCGTATTCCGCTGGATTCGTTGCACAAGCAACAAATGATTCGATCCCTCAACGGCTTACTCAGCCAGTTGTCCGGCGCCAATAAGGACAATTCGTTTGTTCAGGCAGAGTACCTGCCGGAGACCTCCGACCTGCTGGACGAGATCAGGGGCATGAGTGATCCGCTGCCAGGGAGAAAGGAATCCTGCCGATGTTACCTCACCAACGTCAACCCGCTCGACAGCACCGACTACCTCGTTCAATTCGCTTACCTCAGTCTTCAGGACACGACACCGCTCCTGCGGGCCAGCTTCAAGCTGGTTGCACACCAGGCAGGGGACCGGTATGCCTTCAGCTCCCCGCTCAGGCGGAACACGACCGGGTGGAAGGTCAGAAAGATCGGTGACTTTACGTTTTATTACACCGACTATCCCTTTAACGAATCCCTGCTCGGCGACTATGTCCGGAAGGCGCAGGAATTCGATCGTAAACTGCATGCACCTTCTTACCAGACTGTCTTCTACTGCTGCCGCAGCTTCCAGGAGGGACTGGAAGCGCTGGGTTGTGATTACAAGATGGACTACAACGGGATCAGCACCGGAAATTTGTCGGCATTTGAACAGCAGATTTCGCTGCATGTCCTGGGCGGCAACGGCCCCGCCCAGTTCGACCACCATGACCTCTGGCATGACCGGCTGCACGCCGTAGTCCCCGTGAGCACGATCAACCGGCCCATCGATGAGGCCTGCGCCTATCTCTATGGCGGCAGCTGGGGGCTGAGCTGGGAGGTGGTCTTCCGGCAATTCAAGACCTATATGGGTGATAACCGGGATTGGCTGACGGCCTTCGCCCAGAACAGGAATTTCGCGCAGCCCAACCAGAATCACCTCTATGTTTCGTATGTGATTACAGCGCTGCTGGTGAAGAAGATCGAAAAGGAAAAAGGCTTTCCCGCTGTCCTTCAATTCCTGACTTGCGGAAAATACCAGCCTGACAACGAGAATTATTTTCAAGCCCTGGATAAGATCGGGGGGATCAACCGGTCGAACTTCAATTCGATAGTCCAGGAATTGGTCGATTCAGAAATGAAATCAGTTTCCCTATCTTCGTAAAATTATGGTTCTGATCATTCTCAACGTCATCTTCTGTTTGTCGTTCCTGTATTTCGCCTACCTGAACCTGAACGATATCGACCCCTGGCTGTGGGTACCCATATATGTCGCGGCCGCGGCCTGCTGCGGGCTGACCGTATTCGGGAAGTTTTATCCGCGGATCTATCTCGTGCTGATCGGCTTCTACCTGGTCTATGCGATCATCCTCTTCTTTTCCCCCGACGGCGTGCGCGACTGGATCTTCAAATACAAGCGACCGAGCATCGTCGAAAGCATGAAGGCAGAAAAGCCCTGGATCGAGAAGACGCGGGAATTCTTCGGACTGCTGATCATTACGGGGGCGCTGGTGGTGGATTATTACTGGGCGGGGTGAAAAAAGGTTACTTCTTCTCAACAGCGCACTTTAGCCCGGAAGCTTTTGCAAAATCATCGCAAGCATTCATCGCCTCTTTCTTTCCATCAAAAAATTTTGCTCTTTCCCGATTAGTGGAGATTGAAAATCCGGCCGGGTAGGGGTGATCCATAAAGTACATGGGGCGGCCAAGGTCAAGGGTTAGGATTATATACTTCATATCCAACTTAGTGTCCGCCGCGGCCCAGGGAGTAACCAGACTTTCTATTTTAATTTCATCTCCATTTTAATATTAGCCCTTTCATTATGAAAATCAGTTTTGGGGATAACTTGAAATCCATATTTAGCATACATATCAACGGCAATTTTTAAATCTGTATTTGAATATAATATAACGAGTTCGGCATTTAGCCATTTCGCTTTCTGAATCGCAAACTCCATTAACTTTTTACCAATTCCTCGGTGCTGATATTTTTCCGTAACTGCCATTTTTGCGATCTCATAAGTTTTATCATCAACTTTAATTAGTGCGAAAGTTCCGATAATTTCAATACCCGCTTTTGCAAAGTATATATAGCCGCCCTTATCGATTATAGATTCTATTGGGTTTGTTAAAACATGTTCATCCGAGGGCAAAACCACAAAAAATTTCTCAAGCCACTCAACATTCAGTTTTTTAAAATCATCTTTTAGGTTTTCAGTAAATTCAATAATCTCAATTGCCTCCATGCTATTTGTGATTTGATATATTACTGAAATAAATCCCCTGCGAGGTATTTCATCCCTGAATCGACTGCTACCGTAACGATTGTGTGCCCGGGCCCAAGTTGCTTCCCGATTTCAATGGCTGCAAACACATTTAGCCCGCTGGACGTGCCACAGAATATCCCTTCCTTTATAGCAAGCAATCTTGCCGTTTCTCTGGCTTTGCTTTCCTCAAAAGCCAAGGCTTTGTCATAGACTTCTTTATTCAACATCGGCGGCCTCCTGCCGATAGCAATGCCATCAATGTGGTGGGTGCCCTTTTCACCCCTGCTGAGAAATGCGCTGGATGAAGGTTCGAGTGCAATGATCTGTGTTGATGCATCCACTTTTTTCAATTCAGTTGACACACCTGTGAGCATTCCGCCGGTGCCGACTGCTGCACAGAACACATCTATTTTTTTATTCAACTGGGCTATGATTTCAATTCCCAATTTGTTGTACCCGATGATCTCGTCTTCATTTGTAAATTGCCGTGTCCAGTAACCGCCTTCTTTTTGCAATTGCAGCACGCGCTCTTCCATTCTCACGAAAAGATCGGGAGTTATTTTGCCTTCAATACTCGGCACGAT
>DATMLR010000177.1:0-4768 GCA_035570015.1 Puia sp. | reverse complement strand
ATTTCAGCCGGCCGGATAGGAAATAGGATCTTTCGGCCCGGAAGGTGATCAGGCCATTCTCCTTAACTTTCATTCCGACGGGAGCATCCTTCATAAAGAAGAAATAGCGGCCCGGGTCCTTATTGATCTCCAACTGGTAGTAAAGGCTCGAATCGACGTGCAGGGAAAAATAGGGATTGAGGTTACGGATTCGTAAGGTATCATCGGGTTTGACGGTGGTGTCCTGCAATTGCAGTGGCGCGTGGAAGGTAGGAATTTGAGCGAACGCTGATCTTGAACTGACGACGAGGACCAAAAACAACAGCCATAGCCTTAGCAAAGGTTTCATCATGTGTGATTGGATTACATGCGTTTGAACCGCGAAATTAAAACAATCATTCTTAAAAAAGTCAAAAAAAGAGGCCGGCTCATCAACTAGATGAGACCGGCCCGCCGGAAGCGGGCAGAGCCCGCTTCGGATCGAACGATTTCAGAGGTACTTATTGGACGTTAATTTGCTTTGCGCTTTCCTTGACTTGTTCCTTTTTCGGCAACAAGAGTTTCAGGACGCCATTTTCATATTTGGCCTGGATCCCATTGGCATCGATCTTGTCGTCGAGGTTGAACGTACGTTTGAAGCTGCGGAAGGAGAATTCCTTGCGGATCGTCTTGTATTCTTCGGTACGGGTTTCTTCCTTCTTTTCAAATCCGATCGTCAGCTGACCGTTGTCTAGGGACAGCGAAAAGTCTTCTTTGCTGCGGCCCGGGGCACTGAGCTCCAGATGATAGGCATCCGTGGTTTCGTGGATATTGACGGGAGGAAAGCCAAAGCTTTCGTCCTTGACCGGGAAACCCTGAAAAAACTCATCGACGAACCGGGAAAGGTTCCGATGTCCGTTGTTGTTTACTTTTACGAGTGTCATACGATTGTTATTTGTGTTAGGTAATTTTGTGTTACGCCGGGGAAGGAACAAACGATATACCAGCGGTCCAAATGGACTGGGATCAGGCCGAACTGTCGTGGCGGAAAAGTGCTAAGTGACAGAAGTGCAGGTTAATCCGCGGTCGAATGACAATATTTCACCTGCCGCGAACCTGAACTTTTGTGCTACCTTTGTGTTTTGTAATTAAAAAACGTATAAGATGTATCCAGAGCAGATAGTATTACCCATGAAGGAGGAGCTGACCGAAAATGGTTTCAACGAATTGCTGACCTCCGAGGAAGTGAATGATCAATTATCCAGGCCGGGCACGACCCTTGTCATGGTCAATTCGGTTTGTGGCTGTTCGGCGGGTTCGGCAAGGCCCGGGGTGCTGATGGCGGTGGCCAACGGGAAAAAGAAGCCCGACTATTTGACTACGAGTTTTGCGGGCTTTGACATGGAGGCTGTCGGTACGATCCGCGAACATCTGCTGCCTTATCCGCCGTCTTCTCCTTCGATCGCGTTATTTAAGGATGGCAAGCTGGTTCATATGATCGAACGGCACCAGATCGAAGGGCGTCCCGCGCCATTGATCGCGCATAATTTGATTGCCGCTTTTGAGGAGTATTGCTAAGCGAAATATTCACATATTGGGGATAATCAATAGGATTGCGGAAGGGCCTGCATTTGGGCGGAGGAATGTTCCCCGTGGAACAATTTTGTGGAACGAGTATGCCCAAACTTTAGTATAATGTGGAAAATTATTTTTGGTGACCGGGACCGGGATGCTGTGTGGGGAAGGTTAAGTGTCTAGTATTCACCTCCGGACGATGTCGGACATTTAGGGTGACTAATGTTACTGATTTTTAGTAGGTTTGCGCCGAACTATGTATCCCAATCTTTATTACGCTTTTTCGGACCTGTTCCACTGGGCGCCCCAGTGGCTTCGTTTTATCAATACGTTTGGTTTTTTTGTTGCACTTGCGTTTATCGGGGCCGCATTGACCCTGACCAGGGAATTGATTCGTAAGGAGCGGGAAGGGTTGCTTCAAAGCAGGGAGGAAATCGTCCTGATCGGAAAGCCGGCGAGCCCGGCAGAACTGGCCCTGAACTTCATTCTCGGCTTCATATTGGGTTTCAAGCTGATCGGGCTTTTCATGACCTCTCCTGACCAGAACTTCAAGGTTCAGGACTATATTCTGAGCAGTCAGGGCAGCTGGCTGGCCGGCCTGGGGCTGGGTTTGCTGTTTGCCGTCCTGAAATGGTATGAGAAGAATAAGCAGAAGTTGCCGCAACCGCAGGAAAAGACCATTCGGATCTGGCCACACGATCGGGTAGGGGATCTGGTGATCTATGCCTTTATTTTTGGTTTTATTGGCGCCAAAATATTCAACAGCTTTGAGACCTGGGATGATTTTGTCAAGGATCCGATGGGTTCCTTGTTCTCCTTTAGTGGACTCACCTTCTATGGCGGGCTGATCTGTGCCGCACTGGCGATCTGGTGGTATGCGCGAAAGCACGGGATCGGGTTCTGGCAATTGAACGATGCGACCGCGCCGGGTCTTATGCTGGCCTATGCTGTCGGGCGTATCGGTTGTCAGGTCTCAGGGGATGGAGATTGGGGCATCCTGAACAGTGCTTATATCACGGATAGGATTACCGGTAAGGCGGTTCTGGCAAATCCGACGGATTACGAGCGCGTCGTCGGAGAATTCTCCAACAGTTATGCCTACGACTTCCATGGCATGGATCATATACCCCACCTTGCAGTTAGGGCGCCGGGCTGGCTTCCGGACTGGCTTTTTGCGTACGCTTATCCGCACAATGTGATCGATGCGGTGGCAGGCGCCCGGATACCAGGGTGCGGCGGCGACTATTGCAATCAATTGCCGATCCCCGTTTTCCCGACACCCGTGTATGAGACGTTGATGTGCCTGGGATTGTTCTTTGTCCTATGGGCGATCCGCAAACGGCTCCGGACACCCGGGAACCTGTTTGCTATCTATCTGATCCTGAATGGGGCCGAACGATTCCTGATCGAACATATCCGGGTCAATACCAAGTATGATAAGCTGCCGTTCCAACCCACTCAGGCTGAGCTCATCTCCTCCGGGCTGGTGATCGCCGGGGTGGCGATCCTGTGGGCGCTGAACAGGCGAAAGCCGGGCGTCTCCACCTAACCATCCTTCCAATTATTTTTCCATTTATCACATGCAGGCAAAAAACTGTAACTGCCCGGTCCTTTTTGCGTCTGATAGAAAGATATCCACCCGATGGCTGATGATCACCGAAACCCGGTCATTGGTCAAGTAAACTTCGCGGCGGGTCTGCTGCGGGGTAATTTCGAGAAACATTCAATCACATGAGAGCGCCAGTTATCAGTCGTAACGGCCTCCCAACACAAAACATTGTTCTATGTAATGCAAAGTACAAATCTTTGTATTGTAATATTTAAAGCATAGTACCTGACCATTAAAATAACTATATGAGACACATTACTTTGACTGCCCTCCTTCTAACCTTATTCGGACTTTTTGCCAAAGCCCAGCCGATTGCGCAGCCGGCGGGTGCGGGAGGAGGGGGCGCCGGTGACCCAACCCCGCTATCTGGCGGCAGGATTACGGGCGATATCATCGACAACAAAGGGGAGGCATTGGAGGCGGTCACTGTCACCCTCCTGCATGCGGGTGACTCGGTCCGGGTAAAAGAAACTGTGACCAATAAGGGCGGACATTTTTTCTTTTCCGACGTTGCTGATGGAAAGTATTTGATCCTCGCGTCTTTCGTCGGACACAGCCGGCAGTATTCTCAGCCGGTGGAGATCTCGGGCCAGAACTCCCGGAAATTGCCGCCGATCGTCCTGACAGCGGCCAGTACCAGTCTCACGGCGGTCTCGGTAGTAGCCAAACGGCCCCCGATCGAAACCAAGGCTGACCGTACCATTATAAATGTCGATGCTTCCCCTGCCAATGCCGGGAGCACGGCAATGGACGTGCTGGAGAAAGCGCCGGGCGTCACCCTGGACAAGGACGACAACATCAGCCTGAAAGGCAAGCAAGGCGTAACCGTAATGATCGACGGGAAACCGACCTACCTCTCTGCCACTCAACTTGCTGATTATCTGAAAAGTCTGCCGGCTTCTGCCATTGACCAGATTGAATTGATGACCAACCCCTCCGCCAAATATGACGCGGCCGGCAATTCGGGAATTATCAATATCAAGACGAAAAAGAACAAAATGAAGGGCTTTAACGGCAATATCAACCTGACCCATACGCAGGGTGTTTATCCAAAGCCGAGCGGAAGCCTCAATCTGAATTACCGTACCGGGGAGTTCAATTTCTTCGTGAATGCCGGATATTCCCATTGGGAAGGCTTCCAGGTATTGCAGATCCAGCGGAAATATATGGACGACGATGCGGCGCAAACCGTTAACTCCATCTTCCAGCAAACGACCGTCATGCATTTTATCAACCCGGAAGGCAATCTCAAATTCGGCATGGATTATTATGTGACACCGAAAACGACGGTTGGATTTGTGGTAAGCGGCTTCCAGAACACAGAGACAGATCGTTCGGGCAGCAATATTCAATTGCTGAACCCCAGCTATATAGTCGACTCGCTGGTTTATTCCCCGAATACCAATGTCACCAAATGGAAGAACAAATCGGCTAACCTGAATTTCCGGCATACCTATGACTCCGCGGGGCGTGAGCTGACGGCCGATCTGGATTATGTCCGTTATTCTTCGGTCAGCAACCAAGCTTTCAATAACCAAACTTTCACGCCGGATAATGCCCTGCTCGATCAGTCAATTCTGAGCGGCTATCTCCCCAGCACGATCAATATTTATACGTTCAAGACCG